>JBBIRP010000027.1:0-12576 GCA_037441745.1 Ignavibacteriales bacterium | reverse complement strand
CGATGCACCAAAAAATATTTTAGCGGGTACATTAGTTCGCACAACTGCTAATATAAATATAAGCTCTGGTGTTACAGCAAATATTCAAAATACTGGTACCTTACAAGTCGATTTGGATTTAAACAATTCCGGAACAATTAATAACGATGGCACTGTCCAGATTGGTAATTAAAAATAAATTAAGGAAACTAATTGTCTGATTCTATCATTATCATTAAACTTGATTTTTAGACATGTAAGATTATAGGAATGATAAATCGGTAAAGTCGATCAACTTGAATACCCATAGAGTAATTAATAATGGTTATTTATGTTTGGGTTTTTGGTACACGTTATGATGTCACATTAAAAGGTTGAGATTTCAAAATTGATTAAATCCGTCTAACCATTGTAATGATTTTTGTGATATTTTGAATATTCAAATATTGTTCAATATCACGAACGGTTAGCATTTTTTAAATGGTTTTGTTTATTATGAATGTTTTTTTGTATGAAGTAAGAATATTTACGTAAACAAACTTTAATATGATATCTATGAAGAGCATAAAGGATTTCTTGGATTCTTTCAAGTTTTGCTCCTTTTGTTTAGAAAGTCTCTACAGAAGATACATTTTTATTAATAAATTATCTTCAAGGAAGATCTATATGCTTTTTGATGAATTGTGAAATGGGTTATTAAAAAACACATGGTCACCGTTGAAGAACTATTGTTATGTACGAGTAGTTGAAAATTAATGAACGCTAATGTTGTTTTCTCCGAAAGGTCGAACTATGAACGATAAGGATAATAAAAATATCTTTCTGCTGGATAAACTGATATTCAGTTATTGGTTCTTCCGGCTATTGATTGTTTTTTCCCTTGTTGTAATTCCAAGGTATTGTTTCACTCAGGATTTATTTAATGCGGGTAATATAAATAATAAAGGTACGTTCAGAGTGAAAGAACGAGCAGAAGGATTAAAAGATTCGATCAATGGAGTTTTTGATTATTTTGGGAAAGATCAAATTGTATCAGCTGTTCAGTATGATAATTTGATGTTGACAGGATCGGGTATAAAAATTACAGTCGGTGGAAATTTCTCCGTGAAAAATAATGTTACAATTGCCCAGGATGTAATTCTAAGCGTGGAAACTGGTTATAGTATAGAATTAGGGGGTGAATTATTCGAGCAAGGATATTTAACAGGCAGCATCCAGAAAGAGGTCGATTTAGATGGTAGTGTTGATTCATCTAATTTTGGAAATATAGGCGCTACCATAGTTCGGCATGGAATTGCACCAGGGAAAACCCTTGTTACGCGTACTTCTGGTTCTGTACAAAATGGAAATGGTTTTGAATCTATATTAAGATATTATGATGTTAGATCAACAATTAATCATAATCTAAATGTTGATTTGATTTTTAAATATTCTGACAATGAATTGAATGGACATGATCCTCATAAACTACTTCTCTGGAAGTCGGTAGATGCAGGTAAAACGTGGAAAATACAGCGTAGTATAAGAAATACTTCTAATAGAAGTATAACAAAACTTGGTGTTTCATCATTCGGTCGTTTCACATTTTCAGATTCACTTCATCCACTTGGCTCAATAAAAGAATCTTTTGGTATTCTCGCTATATATTCAGGTAATGATCAAAGTCAACCTATTAATTCTACACTCCAGCCGTTTATAGTTACACTGAAAGATTCTGATGGCACTCCATTAGTTGGCGAAACGGTACGTTTTGAGATCATTGAATCTCCAAACAATGCTATTGGCCAGAAGTTAAGTGATACGGTTGTGTTGACCGACGTTAATGGATTTGCATCATCCATGTTGACCCTTGGAAGCAAAGTAGGGACATACTCAGTCGGTACTTACATAATGGATGATCCAGATAATAAACTTATATTTAATGCAAAAGCATACACAGGTGCAATATCATCTATAGAACAGACCTTGGGTAATAATCAAACTCGAGATATTGGTACATCCCTGCCATTTCCGTTTGTAGTTACTGTCGTTGATGCTGGAGGTAATCCAATTCCAAATGTAAATGTCAGCTTCACGATCAGCGATACTCCACAGTATGCTCAAGGTCAGCATTTAACAAATGTTCTTGCAACAACGGATTCTCTTGGCCAAGCATCAACATGGTTTAAACTTGGGAGTATGTACGGCCGTTACCGGATAACAGCATACATTCAAATAGATAACAGCAAATCAGTGACATTCGATGCATACGCGACTGCTTTTCTTGCTGATGCGAATGGAGACCATTATGCAAATATCGCAGATTTAACGACTGTATTTGATAAGATTCTTGGTAAAATCGAGTTGACACCTGAAAACTTTACGCGCGCAGATGTTGATTCGAATCATACAATTGATGTGCGAGATGCAGTAATCATTTTAGGTGGTATTCTAAAAGGCCGATGGGATAGCATTTCTTCTGATTTATATAAAACTATTTCAGGTTCTGACCAATATAAATGTGAGTTTGAAATTACTAAGAAAGGATTGAGATTCAATGTTTCAAACAATCAGCAAATTAAAGGTATCCAAATCGCACTAAGGTTGAACAACGAGGTAAACTTTAAAGACACTATCGAGATGTTTAACCGCGTAAAATATATGCAAATACCAATCGATAAAGTTGGAAATATAGTAAGAGTTGTTGTTTATAATAATGACAACATGCCAATAGAAAATGGAAAGGGATCAATCTTCAGGTTACCTTACAGTAATCTACACCTCGAGGATTTTGATGTTCTTTATGTAATGGTAAGTACAAATTCTAATGAAGGAATTTACATCCCAAGTGAAAAAGTTATTGCCCCCTCTGATAAATATCCCGCAACATTCGTACTTGAACAAAATTATCCGAATCCATTCAATAGTAATACTAGAATAAATTTCCATGTTCCTGACGATGGGAACATTTTAATGCCGATTGAACTTACACTGTTTGACTTATCAGGTAAGAAGGTACGAACTTTAATAAATGGAAATTTTGAGCCGGGGGTTTATACATGTATCTGGGATGGAACAGATGATAAAGGGGTAATAGTTTCGTCTGGTATGTATATTTATAGATTGTCAAGTAACGAAAATAGGTTCGTGAAAAATATGATGTTTGTAAAATAAATGGATTATTTTTCTACTAATAATGTTTTAGTGATTGCTTTACCGTTAACTACCAAACGATAAAAGTAAGTTCCCGAAGCAACATATTGATTTCGTTCATCTGTCGAGTTCCATACGATTGAATGTAATCCTTCGGTTTGAAGGTCATCGTAAAGTGTTTTTACCATTCGTCCTAATGCATCGTAAATTATTAATCGAACGTATGCTGTTCTTTCAATTCTATAAGTTATTGTTGTTTTTGGGTTGAATGGATTGGGAAAATTTTTTAAATCATATTCATATTCCCATGTTGGTTCTTTAGTTGCAAAATAATTTTCCGTCGGTATTATTTTGAATGGTAAACTCTTTCCTTTGTTATCAGATAAGACGACATTAATAATTCTGAAATTGATCGAACCACCCGAGAAATTATTCTTCTTGGAGAAGCTAATCTTGACAATCGACCCAGAGCCAACGGGTAGTGGTTCTAAGTATATGTTAATCGCTACGAAAGTAAGCGCAGTATCGTTTTCTATATTTGAATTTACGAGCCATTCTTTATTTTCCAAGCGATTGATACTTTGTAAATTATTAATAGATATTCCTTCTTTCGTAATTATCGTTAATTGCAATCCAACAATCGGATCAATATTTTGAAGCTCAATGACAGCTTCACTGTTAGAAACGGTATTAAGGCGAAGAATATTTTGCCCCACTGCAAAACATTCATAAAAAAGTATTAATAAAACATTTGTAATTAAATTTACGATAGCAATATTTCGATTCCATATTATCATTTTGTTTTTCACTGCTAATGATGATACTGCAGTTAATATGCCGGGATTTCTCTGTAACATATCGGCAGGTAAAACATTGAAAATCGTTTACATTTTGAGAAAGTCTAATAGTATAGATCGGATTTTGTGGCACAATTCTACAATTTACATTGAAATGTTTACAAAATCTTTAATGTTGATATGGATATAAAGAGAAAAAAATTAAAAACCTTTAAACGTGCAATTCATTAAAATGCTGCAAGTTTTAAAGCAGCTTGGAGGATGTCGTCTTCTTGAAGAAGAACCGCCCGTTCGAGAATTCTTGAAAATGGAATTGGTGAATTCTTCGAAGCTACACGAATTATAGGGGCATCTAAATATTGAAATGCTCTTTCGGCAACGGTAGCAGCTATCTCTCCACCAAAGCCACCAAATTGAGGATGTTCATGGACAATAATTAACTTACCAGTTTTCTTTACGGAGTTTATTATTATTTCAGTATCAATCGGATTAATGGAACGAAGGTCTATAACTTCTACATCGATTTTATATTCGGTTTCTAATTTTCTTGCTACCCGAAGGGCGAAATGGATTGGTGTTCCCCATGCAATTATACTCAAATCTTTTCCAGTCTTTCTGACTCGTCCTTTTCCAAAAGGGACTATATGATTCTCAGATGGTCGATGGGTTTTTGTGAAGAATTGATTGTAAAGGAATTTATTTTCAATATAAATTGTTGTACCCCTACTTCTCATTGCCATTCGCAGCAAACCGATTGCATCATCGGCGAACGACGGCATAACAATTCTCAATCCGGGAATTGTTGCAAAGGTTGCATCCAAACTTTGAGAATGATACAAGCCGCCACCGATGTAACCACCAGATGCCAAACGGATTACAATATTGGGAGTGAATTTTCCATTCGTGCGGTAATATTCATGTGCACATTCGATTAATTGTTCCATTGCTGGCCAAAAATAATCGGCAAATTGAGCCCCTTCGATCACTACCCAAATGTCTTTGCGATAACGACAAAATCCGTTTGCGGTACCAACAATAAAATCTTCTGCAATTGGTGCATTAAAAATTCTTTCGTTCCCAAATTCTTGTAACATTCCTTTTGTAACATTAAATACGCCGCCTTTATCTTTCGATGCAACGTCTTGTCCCCGAAGAAATGTATTTGGGTTGCGACGAAATTCATCCTTCAGTGTTTCGTTAATTGCTTCCCTCAAAGTTAGTGTGGGAGTGTCTGTATTCAATAAGGTTTCAGGATCATCTTCGTTTGGATTTTCGTAGGCTTCAGGTATTACGTAGTTTATTGCGGTCTCTGGGTCTGGATCGGGTTCAAGTTCGACTCTTGCTCCTGTTTCTTCAACAATTTTATTATTTAGGTTTTCAATCTCAATAATGAATTCTTCATTGAAAATTTTTTTTGATATTAGATAACTCCGTAATCTTTTAACCGGATCGTAACGCTGTGCATCTGCAATTTCTTCGGGTGAGCGATAAAGTTCATGTTTATCGGAGTTGCTGTGTGAATTCATTCGTACACACGATGCATGTACGATTGCTGAACCATTACCGCTATTTATAAATTCAATTGCTTCTTGCATCCCTCTCCAAGAATCAAAAACATTAGTGCCATCAACATTTATGATTTTTATATTTTTAAAACCAATGAAATTTTCTGCAACATTTTCGTTCGCTGACTGTTCTCTGTTTGGAACTGAAATCCCATACTTATTATTTTGGATTATAAAAATTACAGGAAGTTTTTCTCGAGCAGCTCCGCTGATGGCTTCGTAAACAAACCCTTCGGAGACCGAAGAATCACCAAAGCTTGCCAGTGCGATTTCATCACTATTATACTTTTTAATTGCACGCGCAACTCCAACTGCGTGAAGTGCATGATTTCCCGTTGCTGAGGAAACATTTTGTATTCCGATCTCGGGTTTTGCGAAGTGATTACTCATATGTCTGCCACCACTGGCAACATCACTCGCTTTTGATAGTCCATTCTTAATAATTTCTTCAACGGAAATTCCTCCTGCTAAGCATGTCATGAGATCTCGATAGTAGGGGAAGAGGAAATCCTTTTTTTGTCGGAATGTAAGTCCAAGTGCAAGTTGTATCCCTTCGTGTCCTGCACATGAAGAATGATACGACCACCCTTTTGCCAATCGTACATAAGTTGCCGCTTTTAGGTCGAGCGTACGGCCAAGATGGATTAGTCTATACCAGTGCTCGAGTGTATTTTTTGATACATTTAAACCTTTATCTTGTAAAGGTACTAACTTTTGATTTTTTTCCGCTAATTCGTTCGTTGTTTCTTTTTCCACAAAATTTCTTCATTTGTTAAGTTAATGGGTTAATATTTATTATTATAAAAAATAGAAAAATTTTTTGTTTACCCAAATTTACTTATATTTTCTCGCATGAATGATAAGACTTTGAATATTCTCTTCATTGGAGACATCATCGGTAAACCGGGACTCGATTTGACGGAAACTCTTCTTAAAAATTACTTCCAGAAATATAAAGTTGATGTATGTATCGCAAATGGTGAAAACCTAACTGAAGGGAAAGGAATAGATGAAAAAACCGCAGAGAAAGTATTTAGCTTGGGTGTTCATGTAATTACAGGAGGCAACCATCTTTGGGATAACTGGCATGCAAGAAAACTGCTTGCTGCAAATCGAAATGTTCTTCGACCGCTAAACTATCCATCTGAAAATCCTGGTAACGGTTTTGTAATATATGATTTAGGTGAAAAAGGTAAAGTAGGTGTTTTAAATTTGCAGGGGCGTGTTTACATGCAGCCGATTGATTGCCCATTTAAGAAGGCAGATTGGGCGGTAGAGAAAATCAGGGAACAGACAAAAGTAATTGTTGTTGATTTCCATGCTGAAGCAACCGCAGAAAAGATCGCGCTTGGGTGGTACTTAGATGGTCGTATATCCGCTTTAGTCGGAACACATACACATGTGCAAACTGCAGATGCAAGAATTCTTCCTCAGGGGACAGCTTATATCACCGATGTCGGGATGACGGGACCGTATGACTCAATTATTGGAATGAAAAAAGAGATAGCATTGAAAAGATTTTTATTGCAAACAACATTTAAATATGAAGTTGCTTCCAATGATATAAGAATATGTGGCCTTTATGTTAAAGCAGATGTTGAAACGGGAAAAGCTTTAATGATAGAAAAATTTTGTTTCCCAGAATTTTGAGACCAATTAATCATCATCTCTTTATATCCTTTTATGATTCTATCTCTCAATTATGGAATGAATCAATCAGGCTGATTTATGACAGCAACAGTTATTAATGGTAAAAGAATAGCAGAAGAAATTAAGCAAGAGATTAAGCTTGAGACAGAAAAGCTTAAAACTAAACATGGGATAACTCCCGGCTTAGCTTTCATTCTTATCGGTGAGAATCCAGCATCCGAATCTTATGTGAAGATGAAAGGTAAAGCTTGTGACGAAGTTGGATTTTATTCAATCACTGAACAATTATCTGCTGAAACATCAGAAAAAAAAATACTTCAGCTAATCGAGCAGTTTAACAATGATCCTAAAATACACGGGATACTTGTTCAGCTTCCATTGCCTAAACACATAGATGAACAAAAAATTATTGCAGCAATCAATTATAAAAAAGATGTTGATGGATTCCATCCAATAAATATTGGACGATTGGTAGTTGGATTACCTTGTCTTAAACCATGCACACCTGCAGGAATTCAAGAGTTACTTATTAGAAGTGGAAATGATCCCGCAGGAAAGCATGTCGTGATTCTTGGTAGAAGTAACATTGTTGGTAAACCTTTGATGAATATTTTGGTACAAAAACAAAAAGGTGCAAATGCCGTTGTTACAATCGCACACACGGGAGCAAAGGATATTTCATCTTTCAGTAAGCAAGCAGACATATTGATAGTCGCAATTGGCAAGGCCGAAAGTATCACAGGTGAGATGATAAAACAAGGTGCCGTTGTGATTGATGTTGGAATAAATCGTGTTGATGACCCAACTTCGAAGAATGGTTATAAGGTTGTAGGGGATGTACATTTTGATTCGGTTTTGAAAGTTGCAAGTGCGATAACGCCGGTTCCGGGTGGAGTTGGGCCGATGACAATAGCAATGGTCTTGAGGAATACGTTGCGTGCAACAGAGGAAATTGAGTCAAAGAATTTTAGAAGAACAGACTGATTTTTTAAGAACTGTCAACAAAAATGAAGTGAAGTATTTTCTAATTTTAAACTTAGATTTTGGAACAGTAAATGAATACATTTGAATGGACTTATGAGTTACGTTTTGTTGTTGCCTTGGCTTTAGGCTTTTTAGTTGGACTTGAGAGAGAAAGCGCTAGCTCTGATAGAAAGTTTCAATATTTCGCAGGTGTTAGGACTTATACACTAATTAGTCTCTACGGATTCGGATGTGCCTGGCTTCATCATATCGATGTTCCTTTTGCACTACCTGTTGGAATGATATCGATCGCAGCACTTTCAGTCCTTGGGTATTTAGCAAAGTACAAAGAAGGAAGGATTGGTTCGACGAGTGAAGTTGCTGCAATACTTACCTTCATTATCGGGGCTTTGACAATGTTGACCGATATTTGGGTTGCTATGTCTCTTGGAATCATCAGCACGATTCTTTTATCTGAAAAGGCTGGAATGGATAGTTTTGTTGACCGACTTGATAAATCTGAATTTCTTGCAGTATTGAAATTTCTTTTGGTCACTGTTATTATTTTACCGGTTTTGCCGAACCACGAATATACCCAGTTTAGATTAAATCCAACTCGCATTTGGCAAATAGTTATCATGGTGTCAACGATTGGGTTTATCGGGTATTTTCTTTCAAAGAAGTTCGGAAACAAACTTGGTTTATGGCTATCAGGTTTACTCGGAGGTATTGCCTCCAGTACTGCTGTTAGTTTTGCAACAGCAAGGATTGCTAAACAAAACCCTCTGAAAAGCGGAAATGCTTTGCAAGCTTCTTTGCTTGCAAGCAGTGTTATGTACTTAAGAATATTAACATTGATATGGATTATTAACCCCATATTTGTTCAATATTTATCGTGGAAGATGATTGTTTTATAAATCATTGGTGCATTTATGATTATTGGTGTTAAGTCACAACATAGTATACCAGAGGGAAATGAAGAAACTAAATTGCAGAATCCATTTGAGATAAAACCTGCAATGGTATTTGCTATTTTTTTTGTGGCATTGTCTATAATCTCAATTCTTGCACAAAAAACCTTCGGTAATTCTGGTCTTCTAATTCTTTCTGCAATTATCGGGGTTACTGATATCGATCCTTTTATTCTTTCTTTGGTACATCATACATCTTCTATTGAAAGAGTTTTTGTCTCCGCAATTATTATTGCTGCGATGAGTAATACCATTTTCAAGGGTATTTATTTTGCATTTATCTCAAAACAGTTACAAAAAACTACAATGATAAGGTATGGTATTTGGGCTGTTTTACATTTACCATTAATAATTATGAATTAAATACTTTGTTTATATACAAAGGGTCAATTAATTTTAGTTTCTTTTTCTATTTTGGTATTCTGTAGCTTTGGTTTATTAGGAACAGCATTCCATAATTTCAACATAAGCAAGGAACCAATAAAGGAGAATCCTATCATACTAGGACCCCAAGCTCCCCAGCCATATCTGTCAAGGAGATATCCTGTCCCATAGCCCATAACAGACCCACCTATGTATTGCATACCGTCAAACATACCTGCAGCAGTAGCACCTGCTCGTTTTCCGCCGAAATCCATAGAGGCTGTCCCGGAAAGCATTGAATGAACCATAGAGATTGCAAAAGAATTCAAAATGAAAGCGACTATAACAAGTTCTAGGCTCGGAGCTATCCAAACAATTGCCAAACTAATCATTTGGAATGAGTAACCTATAAAAGCAACTGGTGGTCTACGAGATCTAAACAATTTGTCCGAGAGCATTCCGGCTGCAAATGCACCTGCTACACCAGCTAAAACTATAGCAAGTGCATTTCGTTGAAAGACTGGATTATCAAGTCGGAGTTTTTGAACTTCTTGCATATACCGAGGAAACCATTCTTCGAAACCTTTGCGAACTAACCCAGTACAAAATTCTGCAATTGCAATAGTTATTGTTATTGGGTTTGTGAAAACTTTTTGTGCAACGTATTTAAAAGTTACTTTTTCTGTATCGCCACTTGTAGCATCTTGAGTATCGAATTCTGGCAAACCTGAGTCTTTAGGAGTATCTTTTACAAAAGTAAATGTCATAATTAGGAAAAAACCTGCAAAAAGAGCAGGAATAAAAAACTTCCATTGCCAAGGTAACGCTACAACAAAAGGGACGGTCATAAGTGCATAAACACCGAAGCGTCCTAATTGAATCATAGAACCAAAAATGGCAGAGAACACTCCACGTTCACTGACGTGAAACCAAGCCGAATTCACTTTGATTATCGCCAATGCGCTATACGATTGAAAGTACATATTTAATGTCCAAACAGTTGCTAAGAATCCAAGAAGCAGAGTTCCAGTCCCGAGGAATTCTAGATAAGCACTTATTCCGAAGACAATATTGAAAATAAATGCGCCGAAGGTTCCAATGAGCATAGCACGTTTACCGCCGATTCTATCAGCAAGTGGTCCATTAAACATAGCCGATAGACCATAAAATAATGTTGCAAAAGTTATTATTGAGCCTATCTCAGTTTTTGAAAATCCGAAAGTGTCTGAGAGATCTTTATTTGCAAAAGCAAAATTATATCTTGCCATGTACATAGAAGCGTATGTAAGACCAAGCGTTACCCAGTTCAATGCACGGCGACGTCGAAATTTAAGAGTATGGTTAAGTTCGTGTTTTTTTAATATCATTATCAACTAATATTAAATTATTTTTAATTGGGGACTTAATAAAACAAAAGAACAGCATTACATCAGGAAGAAATTAGTAAGAATATAATGATTATTTCGTTTATTTCCATTTATTGTTTATTAATTTATAAATTTCGAGAAATACATCATGAATGAAAATGATATACATAATGCTGCAATGAATATAATAACAAAAATTACTTCTGAAGCAATGTTTGTTGCTAAATCAGCAATCCGTCCTAAATTTCTACTTATCCGAATTAAATCTAAACCACCCTCTATTGCCCTCTTATCACTTTTCATCAATTCAATTACTTCGGCTAACATCTTTCTATTCATATAATGGATTATGTCATCTCGCTTAAGGAAATTTATCGCCAGTTGTGAATATTGGTGAACGAATCCATCTATTGTATCTCGTAGCATCAATTGAACTATTTCAACTATTTGTGGAATCTCCAGTAGTGGCTCGTTGAAAGGTGTGTGACTTAATACAAGAACCGATTCCATAATGTTGATCGCATGATCGCCGATTCTTTCAAGGTCATTATTTATTTTTTTTAGCTGCGATGATTAATCTCAAATCGACAGCAACGGGCTGTTGGAGTGCAAGAATATCGACAATGGCATTATCAATTTCGATTTCCAATGAGTTGATTCTTGTTCGCTGCTCGATAACTCTTTGTGCTAATACAGGGTTATTATCAAATAGAGCTTTTATCGCAAATCTTACGGATTCTTTTGTAAGGCTGCCCATTTTGATGATACTTATTTTTAATCCTTCCAATTCAGTTTCAAAATGTCGTTTCATTATTTTATTATCCAAATCTACCTAAGATGTATTCTTCTGTTTGTTATTTCTTTGGTGTTGTAAAAATTTTCTTAGTTTCATCGTATTCTTTTAACTCACCTAAATAAAAGAAGGCTGTTCAATCACTATCGCGAGCCGCTTGCTGCATATTATGCGTTACTATTACAATTGTATAATTTTGCTTCAATTTAAAAATTTAATTCTTCTATTTTTGCGGTTGCAATTGGATCTAATGCGCTTGCTGGTTCATCCACAAGACCACCCGCCGATTGTAGTTTCAGCCATAAAGAATGCAATTACTGCAACGATTGGTAATGCTGCGAAAAGTTGTTAAAATAAATATTCTGCCGATGATGTTCTTATTCATTACGTTCCTCCAACCCTTTTTTGGAGTTTGCTTTGAACATAAAATTCAGCAATTGTATTTAGTGTGAAGTAAAGATATAAAGTATCGACCCGACTAGAAATAGAACATTGTAATGTGTATCTCCGAAGACGACTTCAGCCATCTCGTCAACAATGGTTGCCGATATGGTTCAAATTGGTTCAAAGAAATTTATTGACATAAGTGCTGCGTTACCGGTTGCAATAAGAACAATCATTGTTTCACCGAATGCTCGACCAACTCCAAGAAGCAAAGCAGCAAAAACAGCAAGCTTTGCTGCTGGCAGTACAACGAATAACGCTGTTTGCCACTTTGTTGCACCCAACGCTAAACTGGCTTCTGTAATATATTTTGGAACAACTGAAAGTGCATCCTCTGTCGCGCTGGAAATGATTGGAATAGTAGCAAGTGAAAGAGCAATTCGACCCACGAATGCGCTCAAGCTATAATCGTAGCCAAAGATATTCTGAAAGAATGATGCAATTGCAACAAAAGCGATAAAGCCAATAACCACTGAGGGAAATCCTGAAAGAAATTTGATGGACGGTTTTAAAAATTTTCTCATCCACTTTGGAGTAAAAAATGATGTAAAG
>JBBIRP010000026.1:16218-16897 GCA_037441745.1 Ignavibacteriales bacterium | reverse complement strand
GACTATTATACTTGAGATAGATCTTAAGCATTCTTATTACAAAAAAAGAAAAAGCGGAGTCTAATACAAATTATGCTCAAGGTGGAATTGCTGTCGTTGTTTCAGATTTAGATTCAATTGATCTTCACATTAAAGATACCCTAAATACGGGAATTGGGCTATGCCATAGAGATGCTGTAGAAGTTCTCGTAAAAGAAGGTCCTGAACGTTTGCAAGAACTTATTCAATTAGGTGTCGAGTTTACACTGAAAAATGGTAAACTCGATTTAGGGCTAGAAGGAGGCCATTCATGCAATCGTATTGTGCACTCACATGACCATACTGGTTCCGAGATAGAGAGGGCTTTGTTGCATTCAATTGCAAAACATCCCAATATAACAATCTATGAAAATCATCTTGCGATTGATTTGATAACAGAACATCACTTAGGGAAGCCAATTTCTCGAGCTATGCCAATTAATTGTTGGGGTGCTTATGTCCTTGATATCAAAAGTAATCTCGTCAGAAAATTTCTTGCAACTGTAACCATTCTTTGTTCGGGTGGTTTAGGTCAAGTTTATTTACACACGACCAATCCACCAATAGCAACTGGTGATGGTATTGCGATGGCGTACAGAGCTGGGGCTCTAATCGGTAATATGGAATTTATTCAGTTTCATCCAACAACCTTATTCAACTC
>JBBIRP010000026.1:0-16208 GCA_037441745.1 Ignavibacteriales bacterium | reverse complement strand
TTCTCCCGCTTTTCTAATATCAGAAGCAATTCGGGGATTTGGTGGGATACTTAAAACGAAGCAAGGTGAAGAATTTATGAAACTATATGATCAACGTGGTTCATTAACACCACGTGATATCGTGGCTCGTGCGATAGATACCGAACTTAAAAAAAGTGGTGATGAATACGTGCTTCTTGATCTTCGGCACCTAAGTCCGGAAAAAATGAAGGAACATTTTCCACATATTTATGCAACATGTTTATCCAAGTACAATTTAGACATTACTAAAGAACCAATTCCAGTTGTTCCAGCAGCTCATTATTCATGTGGTGGAATTGTTACCGATCTAGATGGCCAAACCTCTATAAATAATTTGTACGCATGCGGAGAAGTCGCAATGACAGGAGTTCATGGCGCAAACAGACTTGCAAGCAATTCACTCCTTGAAGCAATCGTTTTCTCACATCGAGCATTTGAACACTCTGTTAATAAACAAAAGTATAAAAATGTTTTTATACCAAAAATTCCAGATTGGGATGATAGTGGAACCTTTGATGCTGAAGAATGGGTGTTAATTCAACACGATATTAAAGAAATCAAACAAATCATGTGGGACTATGTAGGAATTGTCAGGTCAAATCTTCGTTTGGAACGAGCGCGAAGGAGGATGAAATTGATTAGAGATGAAATTGAGAATTTTTATAAACGAACAAAGGTAACCGAAGGCCTTATTGAACTTCGCAATATTTCGACAGTCGCTGAATTAATTGTTCGCTCAGCCATTATACGAAAAGAAAGTAGAGGTTTACATTTTAATACTGATTATCCCAAACGCAATGATGAAAACTGGTTGTGTGATACAGTTATCTCCATTTGGGATGATTGAGTTGAGATTTGCATTAAATAAATTTTTATAAACATATGATGACAATTGATTCTAAAGTTAACATAAAAGGAGATAAACCACACGACAAGTGTGCCGTGTTTGGAATTTACAGTCATCCAAAAGCTTCACAAGTTACATATTATGGCCTTCTTGCTCAACAGCATCGTGGACAAGAAGCATCGGGAATTGTTACATCATTTTTTGATGATAAAACAAATAAAAATCATTTTCGCATCTATAAAGATTTTGGTTTAGTGAACGATGTTTTCAAAGATGAAACAATTTTTACTCGTGAACTAATTGGAAACATAGCAATTGGTCATAATCGATACTCTACAGCAGGAGCTTCTAATAATAAACAAAATATTCAACCATTGATTGTTAACTATCGTGATGGAAATATTGGGATATGCCATAACGGTAATCTGACTAATTTTCAATCGCTACGTAAAAAGCTGCAAGAGGAAGGTACAATTTTTCAAACAACTTCCGATACCGAAGTAATACTACATCTTGTTGCTAGAAGCAAAGAAAAAGATCAAATTAGACAGATTATCGATGCTTTAAGGCAAGTTGAAGGTGCATATTCATTTGCGATCATGACGAATGATAAGCTAATAGCTGCGCGCGATCCTCATGGTTGGAGACCTTTGGTAGTTGGTAAATTGGGAGATGCTTATGTTATTGCGTCCGAAACTTGTGCTTTTGATATTATTAATGCACAGTATCTCTGCGATGTTGAACCGGGAGAGTTATTAGTGTTCGATAAGGAAACTCTTGAAACGGGCGAGGTGAAATCGTTTCACATAAATAAATCTGTCGGTGAACCGCATTATTGTATTTTTGAATATATCTACTTTTCACGGCCTGATAGTAAAATATTCGGCGAAAGTGTAGACCGAGTCCGTCGTAAGCTTGGGAAATCTCTTGCTCGCGAACATCCCGTACAACCTACTCCAGAAGAAGAGACAGTCATTGTGATCAATGTTCCCGATTCGAGTAACACTGCAACACTTGGCTTCGTAAGCGAAAATTCCAAACTTGGGAATAAAAGTAAGTACGAAATTGGTTTAATCCGAAGCCACTACGTTGGACGAACATTTATTCTTCCCGAACAAGACCTTAGAGAAATTAAGGTTCGGACTAAATTTAATACGGTACGTGGTGTTTTGTCGGGGAAGAAAGTAGTAATTATTGATGATTCGATTGTTCGTGGAACAACATCTAAACAATTAGTCAAATTAATTCGAGACGCAGGAGCAAAGGAAATTCATTTCAGGGTGACTTCTCCTCCAATTCGTTTCCCTTGTTATTATGGAATGGATTTCCCAAATCCTGATGAACTAATTGCAAATACTTGCAACGGTGATATCGAGAAAATTAGACAAGAACTTGGTGTGGAATCGTTGGGGTATTTATCTCTTGAGAATCTTCTTGCTTCCGTGCCTCATGAAAAAGGAGAATCTTATTGCACTGCGTGTTTCAGTGGTAAATTCCCTACTTCGATTGAGAACAATATATCAAAAGATGAATACGAAATATAATAATTCATGAGAGAACGTATTTTCACAATCTCTAATTTATTAAGCTGCTTGCGCATCATCCTGCTCATTCCAATTACCATCTTATTAATAGATGATGTGTCAATGAATCGTTTGTACATTTTAACATTGATGATAATTGCAGCTCTAACGGATACATTCGATGGTATGTCTGCTAGAAAATTTAATCAGGTCACAGAATTTGGTAAAATAATTGATCCCATTGCCGATAAGGTTGCTGTCGGTGTTGTTGTACTAGTTCTATTTTTTCAGGGTAAATTGCCTCTATGGTTTATGGTAATTATTGTGCTCCGAGATTTTATAATATTAGTAGGAGGTTTTTATATTAAGAAAAAGAAAAATATTATATTACAGTCTAATAAAGCAGGGAAATGGGCTGTTACTGTTATTTCACTTTTAATTATAGTTACTGTTATTGATTACAATGAATTAATTTTATTAAAAACTATCTTACTTTACATTAGTACATTCATGTTATTTTTATCTTCTATGATTTACTTTAAAAGATTCAGAACAGAAATTCAATCTGCAAATTAGAGTTTCATCAGCAACTTGGATCATTGACACAATTCATTTATGGGTTTTTTCGATAAATTAAAATTAAATAGATTAAGGAGAGGTTTGGCAAAAACACGGGACAATCTTTTTGGAAGAATCCAGAAGATTATCACTGGTAGAACAAGGATAGACGATGAACTACTCAACAATCTTGAGGAAATATTGATTACAAGTGATGTTGGGGTAAGTACAACTTATAAAATTATTGAGGATATTCGGGATCGAGTCAAAAAAAATGGATACGATAATCCTGCCAGCTTAGATGAGATGCTGAAAGAAGAAATCCAAGAACAACTCATCACAAAAAGTTTTGAAGATAACAATTCATTCGACGTCCCGATTGATCATAAACCCCACATAATCATGATAATGGGTGTGAATGGAGTAGGGAAGACAACCACGATTGGTAAATTAGCATATAATTATCGGATTGCGGGGAAAAAGGTTTTTATCGCCGCAGCTGATACATTCCGTGCTGCTGCAAATGAACAACTTGAGATATGGGCAAAACGAGCAGGAGTTGAAATTATTCAACAGCAACAAGGTTCGGATCCAGCTGCTGTTGCTTTTGATGCTTTAGAATCAAGTCTAGTGCGTAATGTGGATGTTTTACTCATTGATACCGCAGGCAGGTTACATACAAAAGTGAACTTGATGGAAGAATTAAAAAAGATAAAGCGAGTACTTCAAAAGTTAGTTTCCACTGCTCCCCATGAAGCATTACTAGTGGTCGATGCAACAACAGGTCAGAATGCAATTCAACAAGCAAAACAGTTCAATGCAGCTGTTGGGGTTACTGGAATTGTACTCACAAAACTCGATGGTACTGCAAAAGGCGGTGTGGTACTTGCAATAAGTAATGAATTGAATATTCCAGTTAAATACATTGGTGTTGGAGAAGGTATAGAAGACCTTCAACCATTTAATCCGAAAGCTTTTGTTGATGCATTATTCGAGATTAAGCAATGAGATTAAGATATTATCCCATCGATTTAGAGCTACAACATACATTTACAATTTCAAGAAGTTCAAAAAATATATCAGAATCGGTGATAGTTGAATTGGTGCAAGACGGAATAATTGGAATAGGAGAAGCAGCTCCATCTGAACGTTACGGTGAAACAAGAGAAACCGTTATAAATTTTTTAAACAAGATTGATACTTCAATATTTGACAATCCTTTTCAGGTGGAAGAGATTTTGAACTTCATTAAAAATATTGATACAGGTAATACATCAGCAAAAGCGGCAATTGATATTGCACTCAATGATTGGATTGGGAAAAAACTTGGCTTACCGCTTTGGAAACTCTGGGGACTGAATAAAGCAAAAACTCTTTATACATCTTATACCATTGGCATTGATTCTTTGGATGTAATCGAAAAGAAAGTGAAGGAAGCTGAACCATACAAAATATTAAAAGTAAAAGTCGGTATTCCGAATGATGAAGAAATAATAAAAACCATTCGTAAGATTACCAATAAACCTATTCGGGTTGATGCCAATGAAGGCTGGAAGTCGAAGGAATTAGCACGTGATAAAATCTTATGGTTAGAAGAACAAGGAGTGGAATTAGTTGAACAACCACTACCTGCAAACGATTTAGATAGCACAGCTTGGGTAAGAGAAAAAGTTCATATACCGATAATTGCAGACGAAAATATTATCTCTATTTTTGACTTGCCCAAGCTTCAGGGCGTCTTTGATGGTATAAACATAAAGCTAATGAAATGTACTGGTCTGCGTGATGCATTGAAAATAATTCATACTGCTCATGCTTTGAAGATGAAGATTATGCTGGGTTGCATGATCGAGAGTTCGATTGGTATTTCTGCTGCAGCACAATTGTATCCTTTGGTCGATTATGCTGATTTGGATGGAAACTTATTAGTTATTAACGATCCGTATGTTGGAGTTAGAGTTGAAAATGGTAAACTTGTATTGAACGATTTACCTGGAATAGGAGTTCTTAAGAAATAAATGAGTCAAACGATTAAAATATTGCCACAAAGCTTAGCTAATAAGATTGCGGCTGGCGAAGTTATTCAAAGACCCGCATCTGCTGTTAAAGAGTTAATAGAAAATTCTATTGATGCAAATTCTAATTCGATACAAATCATAATTAAAGATGGTGGGAGCTCACTTATTCACGTCATCGATGATGGCAGAGGTATGAGTAAAGAAGATGCTTCAATTGCTTTTCATAGGCATGCAACAAGTAAAATTTCCGTTTATGAAGATCTGGAATGTATAACGACATTAGGATTTAGGGGTGAAGCGTTAGCATCAATTGCCTCAGTATCACAGGTCGAGATGCGAACAAGGATGAAGCAATTAGAGATTGGTACGAAAGTGAAGATTGAGGGTGGTTCTATTTTAGAAATTTCTGATGATACTTTCCCGGGTGGCACATCAATCCAGGTTCGGAACCTTTTCTATAACACTCCAGCCAGAAGAAATTTTCTCAAAAGCATTAATACTGAATATCGTCATATTTATGATGTTGTTGAGCGAGTAGCACTCTCTTATCCTGAATTATCTTTGAAATTCATTGCAAATGATGATATTATTTTAAATCTCCGACCAAGCCCAATTCAAGAAAGGATTTCAGAGATATTCGGAAACAAGCTTACCCAAACTTTGATTTATTTTGAAGAAAAGAATGAACTCATTGAGTTAAGCGGATTTTTAGGAAGACCTGATTATTCAAGAAAAGGAAAAGCACAACAATACCTTTTCTTAAATAAAAGATTTGTCGTAAATCGAAACTTGAGCCATGCAGTCTATCAAGCGTATGAACATCTTTTAGAAAAAGGGAATTTCCCACTCTTTATCTTATATCTTTCAATCGACCCTAGAAAGGTTGATGTCAATGTTCACCCTTCCAAAATGGAAGTTAAGTTTGAAAATGAGTCTTCTATCTATCGAGCGGTTTTATCTGTAATTAGAAAATCATTATCGTCACAAAATTTAATTCCATCTGTTCAAATCGAAGATAATATCTCTTCGACAAGAAGTAAGGCCTCTACACCGAACATTGAACAAACAGATTGGAAACAATTAATTCAACCTGATAAAATAATAGGCCAGATGGGATCAAAGTTCGAAGATGAAAGAAGCATTAAGTTAAAATTCGAGAGCGAAGCTATAAATCAAATGGAAATTGAAACGCAGATTGAGAAAAAAACAATATGGCAAGTTCACAATAAGTACATTATTAAAATTGTAAGTGATGGTATAATGATTATAGACCAACACGCAGCTCATGAACGAATATTATATGAAAAAGCACGCGCTCGTTTTACGCAAGAGGGCAAAGAATCTCAACAACTTCTATTTCCTCAAACAATTCAGCTATCGCCTGGAGATACGACAATAGTTAAACAATTATATAGTGATTTGGAAAGATTAGGTTTTACTATAAAATTCTTTGGGAATTCTACAGTTATCGTTGATGGAGTTCCACCAGAAATCAAACCCGGGGAAGAAAGCACAATACTGCAGGAAATAATTAGTCTATTCAAAGAGGACGAACAACAGATCAGAATTGAACCCAAGGAAAAACTTGCAAAATCTTTCGCATGCAAAGCGGCGATTAAAGCTGGTGATCCATTGTCCGATAACGAAATGAAATCTTTAATTGAACAATTATTCAATACTGAAATTCCTTATGTATGCCCACACGGCAGACCCGTTAGTCTAAAATTATCACTTACAGAATTGGATAAAAGATTCAGCAGAACTTAATAATTTATTAACAATGATACTTTCCCTTGAATACCCAATATAATTTTGACAATATGATTTTGAGTAATTATCTTACATAATAAGATGTTATTCAAAATAAAATGCATCTGAGGATTAATATATTATTCATACTGTTTATTTCTACTCTGACCAATTTGACTAATGGTCAGCATTTTCGAAATCAGGATGAACAGGGCGATAACAATAAAGTAAATACAGCCGGGAATTATTTACCTTTCCGAATGAGACAAATAGAGCTGATTGCAAATGGCTTCTCAAACGATTTTCAAAAACTTGTTTTAAAACCAAAATTATTACAAGGAAAATCAAATCCTTCAATCTATCGTCGTGATGAATTTCAAAAAGGAAGTGAATTTAGTAATATCATTAGTCCGCCAACCAGTTTCGATAAGAAAAATTCGACTAAATCTAATCGAAAAGAAAATCTAAATATACTCTCGGGTAATGTACATGAGGAGTGGGTACAACGTTTTGCATCTAACGACCTGCCATCCGAAGATCATTCTAATGCTATAGCAGTGGATGGATTTGGAAATGTTTATATAGCTGGTGTCAGTTTCACATCGTATAGTGGTGCTGATTTTTATACAATTAAATACAATCAACGAGGGGATGTACTTTGGTCGCACCGTTACAATGGTTCAGGTAACGGTTACGATGAAGCAACAGGAATAGTTGTTGATAAATATGGATGTGCATACGTTACTGGATATAGTTATGCTGGTGCACTTGCAGGATTCGATTATGTGACATTGAAATATAATTCTGAAGGAATTATTGAGTGGATACGTGAATATAACTCCAGCGATGATAGCACGGACATCGCGACCAGTATTGGATTAGATTCGATGAATAATGTAATTGTCTCTGGCTATAGTTATAGTAAACAGAATGATTTTGATATTCTGACGATAAAGTACAATGAAAAAGGAAATATTGAGTGGCTTCGGAGATACAATGGTCCTGATAATAAATCCGACGTAGCTATTTCTTTAGCGGTGAATTATGATGGTCAATTGGCAATTTCAGGATATAGCTTTAGTAACAATAATGGTCTTGATTATATGACGTTGTCATATTCAGGCGATGGGGATCAACTATGGTTAGATAGGTATACTTCACTTGGAACAGGGGCAGATGTTGCAACATCTATCGTAGCTGATGACTACGGATATTTTTATGTAACTGGTTTCAGTGAACAATCTCCGGCTAAATACGATTTTGTAACAATTAAATATAATTCTACCGGGCATCAAGATTGGAATCAATCTTTTGATGATATATCAAATGGTGATGATATAGCAACATCGATAGCAGTAGATAAGTATGGAAATGTTTACGTCACAGGCAGCAGCACTACATCGAAGGGTTATACAGATATAGCTACCGTTGCATATTACTCATCAGGTACTCAAAAATGGATTTCTACGGTTGATGGTTCGAAAAATTATTCAGATGTTGGTGTTGCGATAAAGGTTGATGGAAACAATCAGAACATATTTGTAACAGGTTACACTAATTATCGAATTAATAGTACCAGAGACATAACAACTATTAGGTACAATGATAATGGAATTATTTCTTGGATGATGACGTACGATGATGAAATTGGGGGTGATGATATCCCATCCGCCTTGGCCCTTGATCAAAGAGGAGATGTTTTCGTAACAGGCAGTAGTGAAGGGCAAAAAACTTTGTACGATTACATTACATTAAAATATGCTATGTTTGAAATTGATCAATGGCCCCTAAGGTTTAATAATGGTCAGGGAAATGATTGGCTGAATGCGATGGTGGTTGATCCTAACGGGAATGTAATTTTATGCGGAACCGATTCATCGCACTTTGTAATTGTAAAATTTGATTCTACTGGAATGAAAAAATGGGTAACTCACTTTGGTAGTAAAGAGAGCAATCCAACATCGATGGTAACTGATCAATCGGGTAATATCTATATAACTGGTTATACGAACGGACCTTCTAATAGCCTTGACTATGCAACCATCAAAGTAAATCCCGATGGTGAAATACTTTGGTCAGTACTTTACAATGGTAGTGGAAATTATAACGATATGGCATCTGCTATCGCTATAACAAGGCAAGGAAATATTTATGTGACAGGTTCGAGTTATGGCAATGGTTCCAAGGCTGATTATGTGACTATAAAATATAACTCTCAAGGAATTGAACAATGGATTGCTCGTTACAATGGTGATTATAACAGTCACGATAGTGCTACAGCGTTGGTTGTTGACGAAAAAGAAAATGTTTATATCACTGGAGCAAGTATACGGTTTGGATCATCTTATGATTATGTGACGATCAAGTATCTTGAAAATGGTGTACAAGCATGGCAAGCATATTACAATGGTACTGGTAATGGGGGTGATTATGCAAGAGCAATTTCGATAGATCAAAGAGGAAATATATATGTTACTGGAAGAAGTTTTGGTAAAGGTTCACAGCTCGACTTTGCGACAGTTAAATATAATTCAACAGGAATATTTCAGTGGGCTGTAAGATTTAACGGACCTGGGAATAATATTGATTATCCGTCACGGATTGCAGTCGGCGTTGACGGTGGTGTATGTGTTACTGGTACAAGTTATACGAGTAATAACAGTACGGACTTTGCCACTGTTTATTATGATTCAAATGGAATAATGCAGTGGTATCAAATTTATAATGGTGAAGGGAATGGTTATGATAGGGCGAACGATATAAAATTCGATGTTTATGGCAATGTCTATGTTACTGGAACAAGCCAGGGCAAAGGTTCGGGTTTCGATTTTTTAACTATAAAATATTCACCATCTGGTTCACAATACTGGGTTACAAGATACAATAGTTTAATTGGCAGTGATGACGAAGCGAAAGTTTTATTCATAGATGATTTTGGTTATGTATATGCAGCAGGGATTAGCGTCGGTATCAATAGCGAACAGGATTTTCTTGTGACAAAATCAACAATGGCAGGTACATCTGATCAGATGTGGCCTACACGGTACAACGGACCAGGTGTAAGTTTTGATGTCGCAAAGGCTCTTGTTATTGATACTGAAAAAAATCTCTTTGTCACTGGCACAAGTTTTAATAATGAATCGCGTGAAGACTATTTATTGTTTAAACTTAGTAATAATGGAACGATACAATGGAAATCGTTCTTCAACGGTTCCTACAATGAAGACGATAATGCAAGTGCGGTGGTGATTGATAAACTTGGTAACATTGCGTTAACAGGAACATTGTACAGTTTATTTTACCCATGTAATTACGGAACGGTAAAATTCGATAATAACGGGATGAAATTATGGTCAAGAGAATATGATGGACCATCAAGAAGTTATGATTTTGCTACTGCAATTGCATGCGATAGTAAAAACAACTTTGTGGTAACCGGCTATAGTTCAGGAGATACTGCCTATGATTACGCGACAATTAAGTATGATTCAGAAGGAAATCAATTGTGGATTTCTCGCTATGATGTTTACAATGGTAAAGATGATCTCGCGTTTGCAAATACTATTGATACCGATGATAATATATATGTGACTGGTTTAAGTTACGGTGATGGCACTTTATCTGATTTTCTGACAATTAAATATAACACTGATGGAATACCCTTGTGGGTAGCACGGTATAATGGTCCGTTGAATGGAGATGATAGAGCTGTAGCGATTACTTCAGATGCTCATAAGAATATATACGTAATTGGCTTCGGAGTTGGGAATGACACTACTTATGATTTTATAACTATCAAATATGATTCAAACGGAAATGAAAAATATGTAGCTCTATTTTCTCCAGAAGTTAAAAGCAATGATCAAGCCAAAGCAATAGCCGTGGATTCAACAGGTAATGTTTATGTCGTTGGTTCATCGCGTTTGATTGGTTCAGAGAATACTAATATTGTGATTGTAAAGTATAATTCAGTTGGGGCAGAGGAATGGTATCGGACATACGATGCGCCTATGAGTGAAGATGATAAAGCAAATAGTATCACTATAGATCACTTAGGTGATGTTTATATCACAGGAAAAACTGTAGGGGATGATTTAAGTTATGATTATATAACTATAAAATATAGCAGTAACGGTGATTTGGTTTGGATGGCAACGTATTCGTCGGTTGAAAATTCAAATGATGAGGCTCAATCTGTAATAGTTGACGATAACCTGAATGTATATGTTACAGGTACAAATAAGACTGTAGATTGGAGTATTATCACAACTATAAAATATTCACAAAATATTAACGGCGTTCAGAGTAACGATATCGAACTACCCGAGAAAGTTCGGTTATTTCAAAATTATCCGAACCCATTTAATCCTACGACAGAAATAGAATATTACTTACCGAAACAAGAATATGTTACTATAACGATTTATAGTATTCTCGGTCAAGAGGTTAAAAGATTATTTAATGGCATCCAAAGTCAAGGTTTAAAGAAAGTTTTATTCGATGGGTCTGAACTTCCGAGTGGTATTTATTATTATCAATTAAAAGCTGGATTTGCTGTCGCGACTAAAAAGATGCTTTTGATTCGATAAAAGAAGTTTGGCATCATTAAATCATTCCTTGTTTATTTCGCTTGAAATGATTAATATCTCGAAGTATAATTTCCCATCATTAAAAATTTTATGTTATGTCACGAATATCTAAAGATGAATATTATTTAAATATTGCAATAGGTGTATCTCAAAGAAGTACTTGTTTACGGAGGAGATATGGTGCAGTAATTGTTCAATCCGATCAAATACTTTCGACTGGTTATTGTGGAGCTCCCCGTGGAACTGTAAATTGCATCGATATAAATTTTTGTTTAAGGGAGAAACTAAATGCTAAGCGTGGTGAACATTATGAATGGTGTCGCTCAGTTCATGCAGAGCAAAATGCGATAATTCATTCCAAACGATTAGAGATGATTGATTCAAAGTTATATCTGATTGGGGTTGATGCAAGGTCAAACAAATTAATGTCTGATGCTGAACCATGTAAACTATGTCAACGGATGATTATAAATGCAGGTATAACAAAAGTAATCACATATGGTAAGTATAAAAGTATAAAAACTATAGACGTTGAGGCCGAATGGATTAATGAAAATATGGGAGAGGTGAAAAAAGTTAATGGGAAATGGATTGTATTGTCAAATACAAAAAGTTAACTATATTTTTTAAAAAACGTTAATGCTTGAAAGTGTTCGGAAATACAATCTCGACGAAGCTTTTGAATATTGCGCGAAAATTACTGAAACCCACTACGAGAATTTTCCGGTTGCCTCGTTGTTTTTACCAGAAGAAAAACGCCCATACATTCAAGCAATTTATGCTTTCAGCAGGATTGCAGATAATTTTGCCGATGAGTTTCATTTATCGAAGGATGAAAGATTATCAAAATTAAATGATTGGGAGGAAAAATTACAAGCGTGCTTTGCAGGAGATGCTTCTCATCCTATTTTTATTGCTCTGCATGAAACAATAAAAAAGCTTGAAATCCCAATTGAACCACTTAGCGACTTAATACATGCTTTCAAACAAGATGTTACACAGCATCGTTACCAGACGTTTTCGGAACTCCTTGGTTATTGTAAACGTTCAGCAAATCCTGTAGGCAGGTTGGTATTGATGATTTTTAATTATCGAGATGAAAAGCTATTTGAATTGTCTGACTATATTTGTACAGCACTCCAGTTGACAAATTTTTGGCAAGACGTTAAAATTGATAGAGAAAAGGACAGGCTGTATATTCCACTCGAAGACATGAAAAAATTTAAATATGAAATACATAAATGGCATATGGGAGAGGTTGATGATAATTTCAAAAGGTTGATAAAGTTTGAGGTTCATCGCACTAGAGATATTTTTTACAGAGGGGCTGAACTACCGTCTCTTGTTGCAAAGGAGTTACAACTCGAATTGAAATTGATCTGGTTCGGTGGAATCGGAATTCTAAAAAAAATTCAGAAAATTGATTATAATGTTATAAACGAACGACCTCATTTAAAAAAAATCGATAAAATGCTTATTTTATTCCGAGCTTTAATTTTTAATGACTTAAGATACTACAAAAGAAAACGTCCGAGGAAGGAACCATGGGATCTGACTTAGCAATCTTAAACACAGTCGGGTTAGGGGAAATAAAAACAAGCTTTTATTTTTCATTTTCATTTTTACCGAAGATAAAACGAGATGCCTTAAAAACTGTATATAAATTTTGCAGAACAACTGATGACATTGTTGATAATGAAAAAGACGTCCAAAGTAAAATTGAATTACTTCACAAATGGCGGAATGAGCTGGAAAGTGCACTCAATGGTACATCGAATTATTCTATACTCAATCAACTTAATCATGTTGCAAAACGGTTTAAAATTCCCGTAATCCATTTTTATGAACTTCTAAAAGGAGTTGAAATGGATTTGACAAAGAATAGGTATCAGACGTTCGAAGAGTTGAAAGTATATTGTTATTTAGTAGCATCTACGGTTGGCTTGATGAGTCTTGGAATTTTTGGTCCGAAGAACGATAAAACTAAAGGATATGCAATAAATCTTGGTATTGCTTTGCAGCTCACAAATATAATCCGGGATGTTGGTGTAGATGCAAAGTACGGGAGGATATATATTCCGCAAGAGGATTTACGTCGCTTCAATTACTCTGAAGCTGAATTAATATCATCAAGGTATACGGAATCATTTAAAAGATTGATGGAATTCCAGGTAAATCGAGCAGAAGAATATTTTACATTAGCACAACAGTCGCTTCCCAAAGAAGATAAGCGAGTAATGTTCGCTGCCAAAATAATGGAAAGAATTTATTTCCATACACTGCAAAGAATTAAACAAGCCAATTATAATGTGTTTGATGAAAAGGTAAGCTTACCACGTATATTGCAACTCTTAATTGCTCTGAAATACTGGTTGAAACAAAAAATATTTGGACTATAATATCTTTCAAATGTTCGATGTCATAGTAATTGGTGGAGGATTAAGTGGGCTGGCTGCAAGTGTTAAACTTGTTTCTAAGGGTGCAAGAATCTTACTCATCGAGAAAGCTCCAAGATTGGGTGGACGTTGTTATTCATTTGTTGATAATAAAACAAATGATGTGGTTGATAACGGACAGCATATTCTTCTTGGTGCATATCATAATCTCATTGAATATCTTGATATAATTGGAACAAAAAATTTATTGAAGAAAACACCCATTCTTTCACTTCCTATTTATGACCACCATCGAGGGAGAGGAGTTTTCCAAGTATCAAATTTACCAAATCCTTTAAATTTAACGTCTAGTATGTTAAAATTTAAACTCCTTTCATTTAGGGAGCGTAAAAAACTTTTAAAAGTTGCCTTTGAATTAAGAAGATGGAACAATAAACTCGAAGCCAAACTATCTTCAATGACTATTAATGATTGGTTAGATAGTCTTGAACAATCTGCTGATGTTAAGAAACTTTTCTGGTATCCGATTGCAATTTCTATAATGAACGAGAAGCCTGATAGTGCATCGGCGCTAATTTTTGCACGAGCACTTAGGGCTACTTTTCTTGGGAAAAAATCTGATTCATGCTTACTCATTCCCACAGTGGGTCAAACCGAATTATATTCAGATGGTGGGGTTAAATTCATTCATGAAAGAAAGGGGAAAATACTACTGAATACAGAAATCGTATCGATGGAAATTGATGGAGATAAAATTACTTCAATTAAATTGAAAAATGGAGAAAAGGTCACAGCAAATTATTACATAAGTTCTTTACCACCACAGCAGTTGCAAGGAATATTACCATCAAAATTAAAAACCATAAAACCATTTGATACGTTGTGGAAATATGTTTCTGCTCCGATAATTTCATTTCATTTGTGGTATGAGAAAAATTTTATGGATGTAGATTTCATCGGTCTGGCTAATTGTAATCTCCAGTGGTTGTTCGATAGAAGGAGGTTTATAAAAAGCGATAAACACACAGGTTTTATATCAGCGGTAATTAGTGGTGCTTACGATTATGTAAATTTAACCAAAGAAAAACTTTTATCACTTGCAATGCAAGATATTTACAAAGTATATCCTGAAAGTCGAAAGATTAAATTGCTTCATTCAATCATTATAAAGGAAAAACGTGCAACATTTTCTGCTACAAATGATGCCGAGAAAATTCGTCCGTCAACTCAAATTCCTTTGCTAAATTTTTATTTAGCTGGAGATTGGACGAACACTGGTTTACCTGCAACAATCGAAAGTGCAGTTATAAGCGGATTTAAAGCTGCGAACCTGATTTCTATTTAGAATATATTCAATGGTATAAATTTAAAAATTATACTTTGCAATGGCATTAGTAATATTAATAATACCGATGCGACAAGCCATTTCCAGGGGACAATTTTCAAATCGTGAATTATGATTACTGTGAGATACAATGTTATCATTGTAAAGAAACACATAATAACAATTGATATGGTCGGATCTTTAAACTTTAAGAGAGAAAGAGATATGCTTTCATCTGCTACGATCGTAGTTTTGCTGTGAAGGAGGAGTTGAATAAAAACCGGGACGGAATAAACAACCCTAGAGCCTGCATTTATAAAAGCCATAGATGCTGCAAATAAGTTTCGAGGATAACGCAGAAAAAAAACAAACGATATTAGAGCAAGTAAAAATGTCGATATTGGTCCGGAAACCGATACATATGGATTTTGGAAACAAATATTCTCAAACCGGACGTAGTATCCGATCGCATTCATCCCAATCAAAGTTACAAGTTTTTCTGTAATTATATGAGCTAAATTATGAGCGATTGTTGAGATTAAAACGGCGACAACGAACGAGGGTATCCCAACGTTTAATAGTTTTTGTGTTGAATATTTTGATTCTTCTTCTCTGAAAGCCATGATATTTTTTTGAGGTTAAAAGATAAAATATTTTGGAGATATTTCCAAGAGTAAATAAAAGTATAATGCTCAATTTGTTTTTTCGACCCGAAGATATTAATTTGTCAAATCAAAATCTTTATTTTAAAGTAAAAGGGATTTGAATGTATAATTTTTTTAACGAATTAAAGTGGAGAGGGTTTGTCCATTCGTACACACCGGGTGTTGATAAACATCTTGCTGACGGACAGGTCATTGGATATATTGGCTTCGACCCAACCGCCTCGAGTTTGCACATTGGATCGTTACTGCCAATTATGGGACTTGTACATTTCCAGAAAGCCGGACATATCCCGATAGCAATAGCTGGTGGTGGAACAGGTATGATCGGCGATCCAAGTGGTAAATCACAGGAGAGAAAACTTCTGTCGAAACATGAAATCGAATCGAACCTTGAAGGGATTAAAGAACAATTATCAAAATTTTTAGATTTTAAATCGAAATTGAATCCTGCCAAACTGGTCAATAATGCCGATTGGTTAACAAAAATTTCATTGATGGAGTTTCTGCGAGACGTGGGT
>JBBIRP010000025.1:16194-16904 GCA_037441745.1 Ignavibacteriales bacterium | reverse complement strand
TTCAGTTTCTCAGAATGGAAAGGTGATTGAAACAAATTCTTTAAATCTAAAATTATCTAAATCCAAGGTCATTGCCTCAGGTATAGAAATCAAACAAGATGTTTCTGATAAATCAATAATTCACATTAAATTCCGAATTGAGCATGATTCCAAAAATGCAATGCTTGCTCTTCTTTTAACCCCCGACTCTACAATCAAATCAAAAACGAAGCCAGTAATTACCGCTTCAGTAAATCAAAATGAGAAAGAAGTGAAAACAGAACCACAAGAGGGAAAATCTCAGTGGTATCTTATAAGTGTTGAACAGGGGACTCAAAATATTACCATTCAAGTTAAGCCAGGTAAAGATGAAAATGTGTGGTCGGGAAAGGCATTATTATGGTTAATAGCTATTCAAAAACAAGAAACTAGTGAAGTAACTTTCAAATTGAAATCCAACCCGATTATAAAACCACAACCACCACACGTTTGGGGAATTGGAGAAATAAGGAAAAACATAAAAATAGGAGAACTTAAAATTTTTACTAAATAAAGACCGGTGACTTTATGAAAAACATCTATTTCTTTTTATTGATAGTATTCTTTATTAAACCCACATTTGCTCAGGTTGTTTTTCTCGATGAGCTTGATCTTTCTGCGATGGAATGTGGATGGGGAACTCCAGAAGCAAGAAAATCAATCGAGGGGAACCCACTAACTCTTAGTGGAAA
>JBBIRP010000025.1:8697-16184 GCA_037441745.1 Ignavibacteriales bacterium | reverse complement strand
TTTATGAACGAGGTGTTGGAACTCACTCAGTTAGTACTTTACTGTTAAATCTCGATAAAAAAGGAAAACGATTTACCGCAGTCGTGGGAATTGATGATGAGGTTAAGAACGATAGAGGAAGTGTCGCATTTTATGTTCTGGGTGATAAAAAAATATTATGGGAAAGTGGACCGATGAAGAGAAGAACACCATCAAAAAAAATTGATGTAGACATAACAGGAGTGAAATTACTTGGTCTTCTTGTATCTGACGCTGATGATAACATTGATTATGACCATGCTGATTGGTGCGATGCAAAAATTGAACTTGCTGAACTTCGCTCGCCAAAAGATTTGATAATAAAAAATACAGTTGAACCATATATCCTAACACCCAAACCTTCCGACTTCCCAAAAATTAATGGAGCAAAAGTATTCGGTGTTAGACCAGGCCACCCTGTCCTATACACTATTGCGGCAACAGGGAAACGCCCAATGACATTTTCAACTGACAATCTACCGCCCAGTTTAAATCTTGACCCGACTACCGGCATAATATCAGGACAAATTTCCGATAAAGGGGAATATGCAGTTTCATTAATTGCAAAGAACGAGCTTGGTGAGGCAAAACGTGAATTTCGAATCAAAGTTGGGGATAAAATAAGTTTAACTCCTCCGATGGGATGGAATAGCTGGAATTGTTGGGCATGTTCAGTTGATGATGCAAAAATCCGTGCATCAGCTGATGCAATGGTATCTTCTGGTCTTATCAATCATGGATGGACATATATTAATATTGACGACTGTTGGGAGATAAAACCTGATGCGGAGGATCAAGAACTACAGGGAGAACCACGCGACAAAAACGGAATGATAAATACAAATAAAAAATTCCCTGACATGAAACTGTTAAGTGATTATGTGCACAGCAAAGGACTAAAGTTGGGAATTTATTCAGGACCGGGCCCTCTTACTTGTGCCGGTTTTACCGCAAGTTATCAATATGAACTCCAAGACGCTCAACAATATGCAAACTGGGGAATCGATTATTTAAAATACGATTGGTGTTCCTATGATAAAATTGCGAAAGATAAAAGTCGAGAAGAACTAATGAAACCATATCGAATTATGCGAGAAGCTCTTGATAGAGTTCCTCGTGATATTGTTTATAGCTTATGCCAATATGGTATGGGTAATGTTTGGGAATGGGGTGAAAAAGTTGGTGGTAATTGCTGGCGAACAACCGGCGATATAACAGACAACTGGTCGAGTATGGCCGGAATTGGTTTTAATCAGTCGGGACTTGAAAAATACGCAGGGCCTGGTCATTGGAATGACCCCGACATGCTCGTTGTTGGTTTAGTCGGTTGGGGTACAAGTCTTCACCCAACGAAACTTACCCCCGATGAACAGTATACACACATCAGTTTGTGGTCGCTTCTTTGTGCACCACTGTTAATCGGAGCTGATATGAGTAGATTGGATGACTTTACCTTGAATCTTTTAACAAACGATGAAGTTATCGAAATCAATCAAGACCCACTTGGAATCCAAGCAAGAAAAATATACGATCGAGATGGGAAACAAATCTGGATGAAAGAGATGGAAGATGGTTCCAAAGCAGTTGGCTTATTTTATCCATTCATGGGTAAAAAAAATCCGCTGGATTACTTTAATTGGGAAAACAATAAAACTATACGAATAGGTTTTACAGCTGAAGATATCGGATTAAAAAACAAATTCACAGTAAGAGATGTATGGAGACAAAAAGACTTAGGGACTTTTGAAAATCAATTTGAAGTTGACGTTCCATATCATGGTGTAGTGTTAGTAAAATGTAAAAATTAATTCACCTAAAATAAAATATTAAAGAAATTTAAAATTAAATGATTGAAAGTAATGGGAATAGAGATGAAAACCATTTCTGTAATAATTTTAATTCTCACGATAATCATTTTCCAACATTTATCATTTTGTCAGGGTGATATGTACACAATTTCAATCATACCAAAACCAACATACATAACACAAAGTGAAGGCTCATTCATATTGAATGATTCAACAAAAATCATGATTGGGAATCACCCCCGTCAATTGAGTATACTTGCTGAACAATGTGCAATAAAACTTAGAAAAGTTACAGGTTATGCTCTTGAAATTAAAAAAACACAACGAAAAAATAATGTTATAATATTGAGATTGGATGAAAAATTAAAACGCTTAGGTAAAGAAGGATACCAACTTAAGGTTACCAACCAGTCTATTATACTAACAGCAACGACACCGAATGGGATTTTTTACGGTATTCAAACACTTTATCAATTATTACCACCTGTGATTGAAAAAAATTCAAAAGTTAGTGATGTGAAGTGGTTGATACCTTGTGTTACAATAGAAGATAAACCACGTTTCCAATGGAGAGGTATGCATCTTGACGTCGGTAGACACTTTGCATCAACTGAATTCATTAAAAAATATATTGACCTTCTCGCTTCTTATAAAATGAACACATTCCATTGGCATCTTACTGAAGACCAAGGATGGAGAATAGAAATAAAAAAATATCCAAAGCTAACCGAGGTTAGTTCAAAGCGTAAGGAAACGATGGGTGATAGCACTCCTTATGGCGGCTCCTATACTCAGGAAGACATAAAGGAGATTGTAAGATATGCTAAAGAACGATTTATCAACATCGTTCCAGAAATTGAAATGCCCGGTCATTCACTTGCTGCCTTAGCTGCCTACCCTGAATTATCTTGTACGGGAGGTCCTTTTGATGTCGGTACAACGTGGGGCGTTTTTGAAGATGTTTATTGTTCCGGGAATGAAAATACATTTAAGTTTCTCAAAAATGTTCTTACAGAGGTAATCAATTTATTCCCAAGTAAATTTATTCACATCGGTGGGGATGAATGTCCAAAGGAACGGTGGAAAAATTGTCCAAAGTGTCAGGCAAGGATAAAGAAGAATAAATTAGGGAATGAACATAGACTGCAGAGTTATTTTATCCAACGAATAGAGAGATTTCTGCGTTCAAGAGGCAAACGACTTGTCGGCTGGGATGAGATCTTAGAGGGTGGCCTTGCATCGGGAGCGATAGTAATGTCATGGAGAGGAACAGAAGGCGGTATCACAGCTGCAAAAGCAAACCACGACGTCGTTATGACACCGACTTCTTATTGCTATTTCGATTATTACCAAGCTAATTCTGATAGTGAACCAAAAGCAATCGGTGGATATCTACCACTTGAAAAAGTTTACTCATTTGAACCAATACCAAGCGAACTAACAAAAAAACAAGCAAAACATATATTGGGTTCGCAAGGTAATGTATGGACAGAATATATGCCTAACACAAAACACATTGAATACATGGTCCTTCCAAGAATGCTAGCAATGAGTGAAGTAGTTTGGTCTGATAAGTCACAACGTAATCTCGAGGACTTCTTAAAACGACTAGAATCTCATTACACACGTTTGGAATTCCGCGGATATAATTTTAGAAGACAAAAATAACTTATTATAGTCAAACAAGTAAAATCTTTCTTTTTAATAGCAGGATAGGCTTCATTTTTTGCTTCAAGCTTTTCATTTTAGTATTTTAAATTTGGATATACCCTGATGGGCAAATCTATGAAAAGTTTAAGATTATTTTTTATATTTATGATATTCATCATGCTAACGCTTTCAAATTGTCAACCTCAAGTGAATCGTAACGATAGACATCCAGCAGTTGCGGGTCAATTCTACCCTTCTGACCCAAACGAATTAAAATTAACACTAAAAGCACTTTTTACGAAAGCGAAACCCTCGAAGAACCTGCATAACCTTATCGCTCTAATAGTGCCACACGCAGGTTATATCTATTCTGGTGAAGTAGCAGCTTCTGCTCTCAATCAGATCGATCTAAAAAGAAAGTACGATAACATTTTCATAATCGGTTCAAGCCATTATCTCACCTTTGATGGTGCTTCAATTTATACTCAGGGAGATTTCATAACACCACTTGGAACCGTAAAAGTCAATACCGACTTTGCAAAAAAGCTCATTAACCAAAGTGATGTGTTCAACGATAGGATTGATGTACATCTTAAAGAACATGGTTTGGAAGTTCAACTTCCCTTCCTACAATATAAGTTAAAAAGTGAATTTAAAATAGTACCAATTATTATTGGTACGCAATCACCTGATGTATGCAAAAGAATAGGTGATCAACTTCAACCATATTTAAACCCGAAAAACTTATTTATAATCAGTACAGATTTTTCTCATTATCCACCATACGATAAAGCAGTAAAAGTCGATAAGATTACAGCAGATGCCATAATGAAAAACTCATTTGCAAATTTAATATCAATACTAAAGGCAAATGAACAGAGTAATATACAAAATTTAGCTACAAGCTTATGCGGATGGACATCAGTCTTAACACTGCTGTCAATGACAGAAAAAAATCTAGATGTTTCATTTGAATTGGTTGAGTATAAAAACTCGGGGGATTCAGAATATGGCGATAAAAGCAAAGTAGTTGGTTATAATGCGATAGCTATATATTTAAAAGAGAGAAAAAGTAGGATTCAATTTAGTCTTAGTGAAAAGGATAAAAAAGATTTACTTGCGATAGCGAGAAATACTTTGGTAAAATATTTAAAAGATGGAAATATCTTGGAAGTTGATACTACCAAACTTTCTGAAAATGTAAAAACAAACTGTGGTGCATTTGTGACACTACGCAAATATAGAGAACTTCGTGGGTGCATTGGACGTTTTGAACCGAACGAGCCACTTTATAAAGTTGTCCAGCAGATGGCAATAGCGGCTGCAACAGAAGATTATAGATTTCCTCAAGTACAAGCAAATGAACTAAAAGAATTAGATATTGAAATATCTGTATTAACACCAATGCGAAAAATAAATTCAATAGATGAAATTGAATTAGGTAAGCACGGGATTTACATCAAGAAAGGACTGCGAAGTGGGACATTTTTACCTCAAGTTGCTAATGAAACTGGTTGGTCAAGAGAGGAATTTTTAAGCCACTGTGCTCAAGAAAAAGCAGGTATTGGTTGGGATGGATGGAAAGACGCTGATATCTATATTTATGAAGCGATGGTATTCAGCGAGTAAAATCTAACTAGATTCTCTGTGCGTTCTGCGCCTCTACGGTGAAAAGAACAATTGAGATTCATATATGAACTCAAATCAACAACCTATTCGCATCCAATGGTCGCTTGCACTTGCAGTTGTTGCTTTCGGTGCAACAACCATAATAACCCAAATTATTTTATTAAGGGAATTTCTTTCTATATTTTATGGAAATGAGCTTGTAATCGGAATCATTATTGCTAACTGGATGATACTTTCGGGTATCGGTTCGCTATTTGGACAATTCTCCACAAAGATAAAGGATAAAATCTGTGGTATAATTACAATTCTAACAATTTTATCTATCATACCTATCGCAACTGTATTCCTTCTTCGTTTTTTTAGAAATATCGTCTTCAACGTCGGAAGCATGGTTGGAATAATACAAATTTTATATACTTCGTTTCTTCTACTTCTGCCGTTTTGCATACTATCTGGATTTTTATTCACATTATTTTCTGAAACGATATCTGAAAAGTATAGGTCAAATCTAATTCCAAAAGTTTACTCATTAGAATCAATTGGCAGTTTGTTTGGTGGATTGGTTCTTAGCTTTTTTATGATTTACTTTTTTGAGACATTTCAAAGTTTATTGTTATTGATGGTTTTCGATATGATCGTTGCATACATTTTATCGATGAGGTCTAGAAATATTACCTCTCGAATAATTCTGATTGTGCTTTCAGTAATTCTGCTTCTCGGAGAATTCCAATGGAAGCTTGATGAAATCACAAGGGGGTTCTTGTTTAAGGATCAACAGATACTCTATTATAAAGACACACCCTACGGTAATCTTACAATCACTCAGAAGGGTGAGCAAAAGAATTATTATGAAAACAGCACACTCCTTTTTTCCAGCAACGATCCAACGATGAACGAAGAAGCTGTTCACTTCGCAATGATACAGCATTCAAATCCCAAGAAAGTTCTATTGATATCAGGCGGCATCTCCGGTACTATTAATGAGATACTTAAATATAATATTGATAAGATTGATTATGTTGAAATCAATCCATGGCTAATAAATATTGGTAAGAATTATTCTTCTACTTTGTTTGATAAAAGAGTGAACATAATTAATCAAGATGCTCGCCTCTATGTGAAAAACACATCTCAAACTTACGATGTTGTACTCTTTAATTTGCCCGACCCAACAACGGTACAGCTCAACAGATATTACACTGTTGAATTTTTTCATGAGCTTAATTCAAAATTGAATAAAGATGCGATAATTTCTTTTGGTCTTTCTTCCACTGCCGATTACATGAATGAGGAAACCAGACGGGTAAAGTCTATTATTTATAACTCATTGAAAACTGCGTTCAATAACATTATTATTGTCGCCGGAATAAAAGACTATTTTATCGCATCTAACGGTTATCTCAACATCCACATTGGTCAAATGATTGAACAACATGGGATAAAAAATCTCTATGTCAACCCATACTACCTCGATGATACGATTTTAGAACAGCGAAATAAATTTATCCTCAGCAATCTCCTGAGCTCTACGAAATTGAATGAGGATTTTTCTCCCGTTACCTACTACCAACAATTGCTGTTTTGGTTAAGTTACTTCGAGTTTAATTATTGGATTGCTATTGGTTTTTCGGTTGTTATATTGGCCATTATTTTATCCCGACTAAATCCAATCACGGTTGGAATGTTCACCGGCGGTTTTGCCGCCTCATCCATCGAAGTTGTTTTATTGGTTACATTCCAGATGTTATACGGCTACATTTATCAAATGCTCGGAATTATTATTATGATTTTTATGGCTGGGCTTGTAGTCGGTTCTCTCTATCATAGAAAAATGATAAGGAATGCCAACATAAATAACTACGTGGGTATTCAGATCTGTATTGGTTTTTATGCTATAGTCCTACCACTGTTTTTATTACTTTTAAAAACTTCAACATTCACCGCCGGTGTTTTACACGTAGCTTTCTTTTTATCAACGTTCATTATCGCTGTGCTGATTGGAATGGAGTTTGCCATCGCATCCCAGATTCAAAGAGGGACGGTTGCCGCCATTGCTTCACAGTTGTATGGAATCGATTTGATCGGTTCTGCATTTGGAGCTTTGTTAATGACAGCATTTTTAATCCCATTGCTTGGAATCGTAAATGTATGTTTCATGATTGGAATGATCAATTTTATTAGCAGTTTTATTTCATTCCTAAATCGAAGTAAATATTTATCAGTGATTCCTTAGGAATGAATTATGAAAAACATCGAGAAAACATATTTGATATCAAAGCGTCAATTCTTAAAGAGCTGTGCCTTTGGAGCTTGTGGTTTAGTTGTTGGATTGAATGGAATCGAATCCATAACCAGGAAACTAATATTGCCAGAAGGATTCTG
>JBBIRP010000025.1:0-8684 GCA_037441745.1 Ignavibacteriales bacterium | reverse complement strand
GATGATTTATGGAAGTGGAGTAAAGAGGCACTCTTTTATGAAAAAACAGAGAATGGAATAAAATGCCATAAATGCCCACATGAATGCTTGCTTCAAGAAGGTGAAACCGGATTTTGTCGAAGTAGAGTAGTTAGCAACCAGAAATTATATTCAATTGCATACGGAAATCCTTGTGCTGTTCACATCGATCCAATTGAGAAGAAACCATTTTTTCATTTTCTCCCTACCACTAAAGCATTCTCCATTGCGGCTGCTGGCTGTAATTTCCGCTGTTTAAATTGTCAGAACTGGCAAATTTCTCAGTTCAGTCCGAAGGAAACCGACAATCTTGATTTGATGCCGAAGAGAGTTATCGAAGAATGTTTAAAAACAAAATGTGAATCAATTGCTTATACTTACTCTGAACCAGGAACATTTTATGAATATGTTTATGATACGGCAAAGCTTGCGAAAGAAAAAGGTATAAAAAATGTTTATAAATCGAATGGTTATATCAATGAAAAACCATTACGTCAACTGTGCAAAGTAATTGATGCAGCAAACATAGATTTGAAAAATTACGACGACAACATTTATCGAAAATTAAGCGGTGGTTCACTTGAACCTGTATTACGTACGTTAAAAATTCTAAAAGAGGAAGGTGTGTGGCTTGAGATTACAAATCTCGTGATACCAAGTTGGACGGATGACCTCGAAATGATAAAAAGAATGTGCGAATGGCTTGTAAAAAACGACCTTTACGATAGACCACTATATTTTAGTAGATTCACACCTCTTTATAAATTAACCCAACTTCCGCTTACACCAATTTCGACATTGGAAAAAGCTCACGAAATAGCACTGAATTCGGGAATTCAATATGTGTACATTGGAAATGTACCAGCACATAAAGCTGAAAACACATTTTGTTATAACTGTAAGAAGATGATAATAGAACGTAGAGGTTTTACAATTTTAAAAAATGATATGATAAACGGAAAGTGTAAATTTTGTGGAGAAAAGATCCCGGGAGTTTGGAATTAATTATAAAATTATATCACATTTATTATATATAATACAAATACTTAATTTTCAATACACCTGCTCTACTTGTTGTATGCATTCGATTTGGCAACAAGTTCCCCAAAAAGTCGAATTCATCACTTCGGTCTTGTACTTCATTAATAGCAAAATAGATCCAACTTTTTGGTAAGAAGTTATAAGAAAATAAGAACCCAACAATTAACTGTTGCAAACGATTGGTTGAACTAACAAATACATTATCAAAATAAACTCTCAGGTTTAAATCATTTACAGGAGTAAATGAAATCGAAGGACGTGAGTTGAAAGTTATATCTTGAATTTTGTTATTAGGATTTCCCTCAATGAATATATTAAAGGTTGCCCCAAGGCTCAAAATGTTCAAAGTACGCCAATTAAAGTTTGAACCAAAAGAGGAATAAAAAGCAAGGTAATTACGTTTAAAATTGTAAATTTTAGAAAGTTCACTCCAAATATTTCCATTCCATTTTGGTGACATATTGAAATTTGATGTAATGCTTACGCTATACAAATTATACTTTACACCATTGTCTTTTGACCTCCCAAAATTTAAATTGACTTCATAACCCCAATTAGACCTAAATTGCATATTGAAACCAAGTGCACCTGCAAAATCAGATGCGGCATCAGCATCTTCGTATGACCAAAATCCGCCACCATATAATAAAATTTGTCGAATTAAACCTGAACCAAAATACCATCGTGGCCCACTCACTCCAACCACCTCGGCTGTCCCTTTCCATGGAACAAATCCAATTTGGTCAGCGGTAAAATTCTGTGTTATGCCTTTGGTACTAATACCTGTGAACCATTTTTCTGTTTTTATAATCATCCCAGCTGATACAGCAAAACCACCTTGCTTATTATAAAATGACTGAGCAATTTGGTATGCGAGCTGCCAATCAGAACCACGAAACGCACCATCAATATCTATCAACCCATTATCATATGATTTTGTGTGTTTATTTACTACAAGTAAGCCAATTGATGAATTTTCAAAAATTTGTCTTTTCACTCTACCAAATCCAAAAAATGCTTGTTCTTCAGTATGTATTACAGAATCCATTTGAAAAGTGTTTTCACCTGTTACGGCAACGAAACCACCATATTCCCAATCGTTGATGCGTCCAAATGCTTTTGTACCAACGAGTAACGGTACTTCAGCACCATTTGGTAATTTTTTCCCAATCCGTCTTGAATAAAAAAGGTCCATTGGTTTATAAAAACCTGAATTACGTTCTCTGCCAGAAGGAGCAAATATCTCATTACCTTCAGTAAAGAATGGTCGTCTCTCAGTATAATATGTTTCATAACGAGAAATATTGAATTGAAAAGGATCAGCTTCGATTTGTGCGAAATCAGGATTTCCCGTTAACTGAAATGTCAGTTTTGTTGATGGATTATAAAAAATATCAATACCAGCATTTGGATCTATTTTATAATTTTTATCATAAAGATATGTTGCCTTTGTAATTGCCACAGGATATATTTCAAGGTTCAAGCCTTTCACGATGGGATAAAAATCTTCGAATAATAATTTCCCGAATTTTGATATTCGTTGTCCTTCGTTTTCTTCATACGAGCACCAGTAAATATCTTCTGATTCTGCTGGTCTCCAACGATCGAAATCTAACCCCCAACTAGATAATTTCTCGTCATATTGAATTGACCTATAAGGAATCTCCATTTCTACGATGAAGCCCCAATCATAAACATTACTAGCAGCAAACCAGACGCCATCCCAGCTGTAATCTCTATTTCGTGCATCATCAAGTAAACGGCAATCTGATCGAACACCTGAAGCAGACACTGCAAATTTATAAGCTGTCCGTTTATCCCCGAATGTATCAAGCATTATCGAAACAATATCTCCAGTAAAATTATCCAATGTCCCCGCATTTTGTTCTATATTTGTTTTATCATCATAGCAGATCATCATACAATAAAGTGCATCATCAGTCGTAAATACTTTTGCAATAGTTTTACGTGTTGGTTCCTTTCCATTATATGGTTGGAATTGAATAAAATCCGAAACTGAATCAACATAATTCCAATCGGGATCAATTAAACCATCTACAATAATACTAGAATTGTTTTTCCTAAGTTTCATAATTTTGTTATTATTTGGAAATATATAAAGAGAAAAAATTATTGTAAGTAAAATAATAAAATTAAATTTCATAAAGTTCATGTATTTATCGTTCATGTTGATAGATGCGTTATTTCCTTAGAAAAATACGCCAAAATAATCATAATGTTCCATACTATTTTATTTATCAAAACGGGAATTCCTGTCTACTATCAAAAACCTTTTCTTGTTTCCCTGGCTTTGGTTTTACCGCTCGCTGATGAACTAGATTTGAAACCACATAAATCGCTTTACGGGGCGTTGTGGGACATGCATGTTCACAAGCACCACATCCTATACATAAGTCATTGTTTTGTTCAGGTATTTTTAAATTTCCTTCGTAAGGTATCATATAAACGGCTTTAGTGGGACAATGTTCAGAACATGCCGCACAATCTTTTTTCTTAGCTACAACTACACAATCTTCCTTTACGAAAACAGATTTTCCAATTTGGATTAATTTCTTCGATTCGAGATCAACCGCAATTATAGCACCGCTCGGACAAATTTGACTGCAAACATTACAATCATAATTACAGTAGCTTACACTATAGTTCATCTTTGGTTGAAAAATACCATCCAATCCGTATTCAACGAATGAAGGAGTAAGCACCTGTGTGGGGCAAGCACTAACACAAAGATGACATGCTGTACATAAATTTGTAAAATGCTCCATGCTAATAGAACCAGGAGGACATATCGGCTTTTTCTTATTAATGTCATATCCACACTTAATATTTGTACTATCCATCAACCCGAAGGATGTCAATGTTAATCCAATAGCAGGTGCAACAATTTCCTTAAATAATCTTCTCCTTAATGGATTAAACTCAATTGAATCTTTTTTTCTCAATCTCGTTTTATGTGAATATACAATTCCCTCCATGGGACAAGACTTAATACAATTGAAACATCCAATGCAAGCAGAAAAGTCCAATTGTTTGCTTTCACTGTTTATACAATTTGCCTTGCATACTTTCTCGCATGCACCGCAGTTATTGCAAGAATTTTTATCAATTACGATTTTAAATATTGATACCCGAGAAATTAAACCAAGCAAAGCCCCCGCAGGACAAAGAGAATTACAGAAAAGTCTTCCATAATTATACGACATATAAAAGATCAAACCCAAAAACAGTGTTTATTAAAACACTAATTTCTATGCTTCTAAGCGGTACCGTATAAATCACATAACTATTAAATTGCGAAAGTATCTTTGCAAAAAGGTTATTGCCGATAGTAACAATTGGTTCGATAGCATTAGTCATTATTCTCCCAAAATTACTTAATGGTTCAAATAGATTGAGAAAAGTTAAACTTCCCCCGATGGTTAAAATTACAATTGCGATGAAAATAGTGTAATGGAAAATATACGATGGTTTTGCGTATTGAAATATTCTATTTCGCTTTATTTTTTTCCTAATGTGAATAATTATATCTTGCAACGTTCCAAGTGGACACAATGTTGAGCAATATATTCTTCCAAACATTACAGTCAGCCCAAAAACGATAATTAATGCAATTAGGAAAGGTCCGCTATGGGTAAGTATCTTCAGCAACGTAGGAATTATTTGCAGAGATAGAATAAAGACGCTAACGGAGTAAGGAATTACGTTCCAAGGATCGATAAAGAGAAAACTTATCGAGATAAAAGCTATAAGAGAAACAATTATCCTTATTCTCTTCAGCTCTTTGAGTTTAAACCAAATCACACAGTGATCCGCTTGATATTAAGTTTATCCAAATTCATTCTTCCAATTTTCATTTCCGCTGCGATTTGGATATATCGTACATCTTCTGGTTTCATATTAAACAATTTTGCCGAAGCTGCATCGATCGCAACAATATCGGTTGAGATCAATTGTGCTTTCATATTTACTACGTCTTCATTTGAAATACCTCGAGGTCCGTTAGACTTCATCACATTATAAGCATCAACTACATTTAAATCCGGTTTACGGTAAGTTGCAAAATCAGCTATGCACTGGTGCAGATCATTTCCATGCCAATATTTTCTATCCCAGACGTTACCCATTAAATTTTTCATAGCGATTGTTAGTGTTGTTCCACTATGATTTTTTAAAACTGGAACGTTTATAAAAACGTCGGCATTAAGAATAACTTCATGTTCTTTTGTCGAGGTAAGTATTTTACCCATTGGAATTTTAACCTCATGATAATAACTTTCGCTATTTCCCGGAACAATTTTTCCACCCGCATCTTTAACAGCTCTTTCAATTCCACTATTTTTATAACACCTCTGCCATTCATCGCATGTGTGATCAACAACAGCAACTTCTTTTGCACCAGCATCGAGGCAATGTTTTATTATTCTTGATATTAGTTTTGGGTTTGTATTTGCAGCCCGCTCTGGTATAACATCCCAACCAATATTTGGTTTGATAACAACTCTTTGGCCTTTTTTCACGAAAGTTTTCATCCCTCCAAGCTCTTGAATACCTTTATCAAACATATCTTCGGGTTCACCACCTTTGATGGCAATCAGATCATAATTTGTTTGTGACAACGTAAACATTCTACTGAACTGATTTGAAGTGAGGTATGTTCCTATTACTATTGATGCTCCTAAACTTTTTTTAAAAAAAGTCCTGCGATCCATATTTTTAAACTCCTTCTTAAAATGAAAACACTGAATAAGTTTTCTCTATTTCGATAAATAGCTTTTTCAATCGCTTGAGAATGAAAAGCTATAACCACCACCTCCAGAACCAAACCGAGGATTGACAATATTATTGTAAATTGAACCAAAACTGTAGCTTAAACCAACAGAAAGCCAATAATTGTATTGCGATTCAAGTTCCTTACGACGAAGTAAAACTTCTTCTTCTGATGCTCCCGACTTAGCAATCGACAATTGGTCACGTTGGATTGTATAATCTCCGAACAATTGTATAGCAAATCCTTCAACAACACGAATTGATAATGCTGAAAACATACCGATATTAAACTTTTTTATGTTGTTAAAATAATGTGAAGCATGAAGGGATATACTTGTCGAGCCCCATGGTTCTTTTTGATCAAGAGTCAAAGATAAGTTCTCACTAAATAATTTTTCCTTTATCTTATTGTAAATAGTCTCCTCATGATAATCTGCATATTCAAAAATTGGCTTGTAAGATATTCTTAAAATACGCCTTGTAGATTCAGAATAGGGGAAGATGTTATATTCGATAGCAGGTGAAAATGTAATATCAAAATCGAGATTGCTGTATGTAGAGGATGAGGTTCGACCGAACACTCCCCACGACCAGTGATCGGTTATACTAAAAATAAAAGAGCCATTGAAATTATGAGAGTGAGAAATACTTTTATAAACATCGCCACCATAATTGAACCATTGATCGTTGTAGCTACCACTGTATGAAAGATTTATTTTTAATTCTTGGGTAACACGATTTGCTGAAAGTGACCAAAAGGTGTTTGCTTGCTTATAACTTTTTTCTCCATTGAACATAAAATTCGAGCTTAAACTGAAAAGCCAATAATCCCACTTATCGATTGCTTTTTCTTGAGCACTTACGGTTGTATGAGAAATTGCAAGTTGATTTGCAATTGGTGTATGGGCAACATATCGCATCAAACCAAGTTTGATTGTTCTAACTAACCCTTCGCGAATCATTTCTTGAGTATCACTTTGCCTTGAAATATAATTCAATGTATCATTAAGACCAATAAAATTTTCTCTACCAATGAATGTCAATGTAAATTCTTTCCCACCTGCGGCAGTTCTTTGAGATGAGGAATATATATGCACCTGAGCTTCGGATGGATCCCGGACAAAATTGACAAATGTAATCTGCTTACGTGAATAATCAATATCACAATCACGACAATCTAAAAAAAGTCTTAATGCTTTCTTGAAAAGTTCGCTTGTAGTATCTGGTAATTCTTGGGTTGTGCCAACCGATATGATTGAGAAAATAAAAAATGATAGGATAAGAATATCTTTTCTAATTTGATTTCTCATGATAAATATCCTACTTAATACAAGGTTTAGGTTAATTAATAAGTTAACGATGAGATGAACAATTATCTATTTAACTTTCCCAATCCAATAACCGTACTCAAATGCTTCCCACATTTGTTCTGCAAATTTCTTAGCTTCATCAACTGATTCATAGTTTCCTAAAGCAACACGATAATGATTATTGGCATAAACTACTGCAGCATTAAATCCAGCATCAATCCAACGTCCAACTTCCTCCCGAGCAGGGGATTCAATAACGTACGAGCCTATATAGACCGTTAGCAATCCTGGAGTTAATTTTGCTGAGGGTTGAGCGATGGGAGCTATTTCGGCAGAAGCTGGAGGTTTTATTTCAGTTGGTACAGCTTCAGGAGGTTTCTCAGTTTCCCCAACTTTTGTTGTATATACTTGTTGAGTTGGTTGTGGACCTTGCATCAGATTAAAAGTTAAAAGATAAATTAGAAAAACAGCCGACGCTACAACGACCACGATAAAAAATCCCATTAGGAAATATTTTATTGATGAATATCCCCTCTTAGGTTGATGAGTAATCGGCCTCAGCTGATTCTCTTCATCACTTTTTATGTATTCTTTATTCTGAATGTTTAATGGCATTAAGATATTTTGAGAGGTTTAGTATGAACATAATTTACAACTTCAGAATGAATATTTCAAATTATTCCTGAGTGTGTTATGTATTTTCACCCTTATATATTCTTGATTGCTGTATCAATTTGCATCCATTCCGAATAAACATCGATTTCAAACCATCTGTTATTGATTCACTCACTTATCTTTAGTTAAATAATATTAAGTTAACAATGATCAATTATTTTTTCTCCTTCATCCATAAATCTCTTCAAGCAGAGGTACCATTTTAAATAAGCTTCAAGATAGTTGTCTTGATTTTTCATATTTGGTTCGATTACTTTAACACTTTTTAATCCGATAAACGCATCATCAAAGGATGAATATATTTTTGCCCCGATACCTGCACCTCTGGCGGTTCCTTGTGCTCCATCTATATCATAAAGTGTTATTATAGAATTAGTCATCGTTGCAAATGCCTCACAAAATAGCTGACTTAAGAATAAATTTGAATTTGCCGCTCGGATATTTTTAAAATCCATCCCGAGATTTGACATAATATCCATGCCATATTTCATTGCAAAAACGATCCCTTCTTGCCCTGCTCTAAGTAAATGAGCTTTTGTATGGATATTAAAATCTAAGTTACAAATAACACCACCAATATTTTTATTAAAAAGTATGCGTTCGGCTCTATTTCCAAAAGGTAGAATAATTAATCCTTCTGAACCAGCGGGGATAAGTTCAGCGAATTTATTCATCTGACTGTAACTTAGAGTTTCTTTCCCGAACGAAACAATGTTCCGCTTCAACCAGCTATTCAAAAGGCCAGTTCCGTATATACAGAGTGAAACACCATAACGTGGTTCGATATTATTATGATTTACATGAACAAATGTTTTAATCCGAGAGTGTATATCAGATATTGGCTTATTGGTA
>JBBIRP010000024.1:0-16988 GCA_037441745.1 Ignavibacteriales bacterium | reverse complement strand
GCATGTGTTAGGCACGCCGCCAGCGTTCGTCCTGAGCCAGGATCAAACTCTCCGTTGTAATTTTTTAAAATTCCAACTTCGAGCTTGATTGTTTCCCGCTTTATTAAAATAGTGCGGGATGGTTGAATTTCTCTAAAGCTGACTTAGAGCTATGCACTATAATTTCAAAGAACACTTGTGATAATAATTCCAATTCTGCAGTTTTTTGAAGAATTAGAATGCCACTTTATTGTGGGGTCTATAATATACTAAATTTTTACTAAGATGTCAAATTTATTGTTAATATTTTAAAACTATTTTTTTTATTTACTGTTTTTAATATCATTTTCTGATAAATCAATCAATCTTTTAGTAATCAATCAATATCCATCCTTGAAATATATTTAAAAAAATTCTTTCTCCAAGATTCTGTATACATCTTTTAAAGAAAGACCTTTTTCCAAAGAAATTCTTTTACACTCCTCGAACTCAGGTATTATTCTCTTTTTACCTTGATAATTAATAATCTTAACCTTAACATTACCAAATTTTTCCGATTTTAATTCTCTTTTTTCACGTTGTATTTTAATTCGAGATGTTTCAATAATTCTCATCCCCAGAGTTGTAGTTTCATTATAGATGATCTTTATTACATTTTCTACTTCATTTATACTTGCTAAAACCGACAGTAATATTCCTGGCCTTCCTTTCTTCATAATTATCGGAATCAAGTATGCATCGAGCGCCCCATTTTGAAGTAATTTTTCAACAACATAAGGATAAATTTCTGGATTCATATCATCTATATTTGTTTCAACAATAACTACATCCTCAATGAAAAAAGATTGCTGAAATTCACCAATTAATATCCGAAGCAGATTAGGTAACTGAAGAATATCTTCTGAACCTGCTCCATATCCAATTTTCTCTATTTTTATTTTTTCATTTGATAGAGTACCAGTCGATAATGCCTTGATTATTGCCGCTCCAGTCGGTGTTGTTAATTCAAATGGATTTTCGGTCAGTATTGTAGGATACTCTCTTAGAATTTCAATTGTAGCCGGACTTGGTATCGGGAGTTTACCATGTTCGGTTTCAATAAATCCTCCACTACCAAGTTTAATTGGTGAAGAATATATTTTTTCAATCCCCAACTTCTCTACGCAAATTGCAGTACCAACTATATCAACTATAGAATCAAGTGCCCCAACCTCATGAAAATGAATTTTATCTACAGTTGTTCCGTGAACTTTAGCTTCAGCATTAGCCAATAAAGCAAATATCTTTTTTGCGTTGTCCTTTACATTTTCTTTCAAAGAACTGTTATCAATAATATTATTTATGTCTTTTATCCCACGATGGTGTTGATTTTGCAGTGATGATGCTATTACCTCAACTTTGATAGCATCGATTCCATTACGTGAAACATGAGATGCATTTAGTTCAACAGCATCTAGTTTAAGTTTTTTAATTTCATCGGTTAGTTCTCGAAGACTAACACCGGCACTTACAAATGCCGCTAATGTCATATCGCCACTTATTCCAGATATTGTATCAAAGTATGCTATTTTCATATTTTGTATCCATCCATATTAATTTACTAAAAATTAAAATACCATATCAAGAAATGTTAGTACACGAGTCGTCGCTCCAACATTCTGTGTCACGAGCGAAAGAGCAAAACCACCCGACTTTTTTCTTTTCTCTTCATCCGTTAATAACATTAAAAAAACATCGTATAATTCATTTTCATCTTGAATGAGAAAGGCACCGCCATTACTCAATAATGAAATTGCTTCTTGAGAATTTGAATATTTTGGACCAAATAGAATAGGAACTCCGTACGAAGCAGGTTCTAGAACGTTGTGGATTCCACTTCCAAAGCCACCACCAATATATGCAACATCTGCATATTGATATAATATCATTAAAATACCTATACTATCCACTAAAATAATTTTCTCATTCTCATATTGATGCAAGAGCGAAAAGCGAATGTATGTTAATTTTCCATTCATTTTGATTTCCATTTGCTCAAGATTTTCTTCTGTCGGTTCATGCGGCACCCATATTATTATCAAATTTTTTAATTTGTCGATCAACTGCTTAATAACAGGCAATAATCTTTCGTCGTCTTCGCTCCAACTACTGCCTATTACAATAACTTTATTCCCGCTAAGTATCTTTAAATCAATTAGTTGTTTCTTTTTTGATGTAATGCTTCGCATCATAACTTGATCGTACCGTGTATCTCCAACCGTTTGGACAACTGGCTGATTTAGTTTGAATTTATCAAAAATTCTTTTGTCATCATCAGAAACTGTAAGTATATAATCAAAATTATTATACAATGATCTGATAAATTGTCTGAGTATTGGAACTCTTCGATACGTTTTTTCTTGCATGGTTGCACTTATTATAAAAACCGGAATATGTTTTGATTTCAAAGCCCAAACATGATTAGGCCAAATATCATAACGAATAAAAACGACGGTATTTGGTTTTATAATATCAACAAACATTTTAGCGTTCGAGTATGAATCAAATGGAATATAAGTAATCACATCTGCAAGTTTGTATGATAATGAATGTTCGTATCCTGAAGGTGAAAAAAACGATACAATAATTTGTGCTGATGGAATTCTCTTTTTCAATTCTGCTATGATTGGTTTTGCTTGTTCAAATTCTCCCATGGACGAGGAATGGAACCAAATTCTTTTCCCATTGGGTTTGAACCGGGATATATCTTCTCTCAGTTTTATGAACAATTTCTTTCGTCCTCGTAATGCTCTTTTTGCTTTGTTATTCACTAAACCATATAAATTAAAACCGCACCACATAAGTGGGACAATAAGAACATTATAAAATATTTTCCAAATATTCAATTAAATAAACCTTTTTACATTGTTCATTACATCATCGACTTGGATTTCATTCATACAACGGAAATGTTTTTTAGGACATTTTGCCAAACCTATATGAGAACACGGCCTGCAAGTTACGTTTGCCGCTTCTATTAGTATATAGTCTGTTCCGTAAGGATAAAACCCAAACTCTTTTACTGTTGACCCAAAGATTGCAAGTATTTTCTTTTTCCTTGCTGCAGCAAGATGCATGATACCGCTGTCATTTGTTATTACTATAGAACAATGGTCAAGTGCAGCAGCAGTTTCGAGTAATGTTAATTTACCAGCAAAACTTTCAGCAACCGATGCAGACGCTTTTGCGTTGATCATTTGTGCCATATCGTTGCAATAATCTTGTTCATTCTTATTTCCGAAAATCAAAATTTTTGCACTATAGAGTTTTGTTAATCTAAAACCAAGTTCGATAAAACGGTTTTGTAGCCAGCATTTCGTGAAATGCTTTGCACAGGGTGCAATTCCAATGACAATATTATAACGGTTCAACTTATATTTATCTAACATTGCATTTACAGTTAAAATATTCTCTTCAGGCACAAATATTTCTAATCCACGTACGTCATTCTCAATCCCTAATCTTCTTGCTGTCTCTATATACCTATCTGCAACTGATATAATTTCTTTATAAAAATTCCATTTAAAAGTAACAAGAAAAAATCTTTTAAAAATTCTTTTATTCACAACCCCTTGATACTTCGCACCAGAAAAAAATCGGATATAACGGCTTCGAATGCTGTTGTGAATATCTAGAATTACATCGTATCTGGAATTTTGTATTTGTTCTTTAAGTGTTCTCAGTTCATCTTTCAAGTCAGTTCGCAATTCAATGACTGAGGTGATGTTAGGATTGAATTTCACTAGATCAGCATAATTTGATTTTGTCAGATAATCTATGTTTGCATTTGGAAATTTTTCCCTCAATATGCGAACAAGTGGTGACGATAAAAGAATATCTCCAAGCGAACTGAATCTAATTATTAAGATTTTATTAATTGCATCCATATTTTTGAAAGAAACTTACCATTTTTTAAATGAAATTGCAACAGTTAAGAAATTAAAACTAAAATATTTTAGTAATCTTATTGTCGTTTAGCAGAGAACTGCAGCTTCAATTCCTCTTCGAATGCATCGAATGTAGGTTTATCGAAAAGAACAAAACGGACTTGATGAAGATATGTAGAATTAATCAAAAACTCGATAGCTTCTGTTAGCATTATTTTTGCACAATGAAACACTGAAAATCCACCGACCCCAGTTCCAAAAGCTGGAAAGCTTAATGAGTTTATCTTGTTCTTCTCTGCTATAATAAGTGTATTCCGAGTTGCTTGTTTAATTTTTTCTGCATCGGTATGGAGGTCTTGTCCCATTACTGCGGCATGAATTACATATTTTGCTTTTAATTTTCCTCCGGTCGTGAGAATAGCTTCACCAACTTCTATTGGTCCTTTCGACATCGCTTCACACTCAATTTCATCACCCCCCTTTCTTTTTATTGCACCCGCAACACCGCCCCCCATCCATAGGTTATTATTGGCTGCATTTACTACGGCATCGGTATTCTCATCTGTAATATCACCCCGTACAATCTCTATCGTGTTGTCATTAATCCGATATTTCATAATTCAAACCGGTAATAACACACGTATAGTAGTCCCTTTGTTGACTTTACTTTCGATCTCAATTTTCCCACGATGATCATCAATAATTTTTTTCACTATAGCCATCCCAAGTCCTGTACCATGTTTTTTACCGAATGTATAAAATGGCTCAAAAATTTTTGCTTTAACTTCGTCAGACATACCAATTCCATTATCAATAAATTCAATTATTAATAGGCCATCACTGCTGAATGTATTAATCGTTAATTTGCCTCCCTTAGGCATTGCATCCACAGCATTGCGTGCTATATTGTAAAATACCCTAATTAATTTATCAGGATCAACACTGATAGCTCCCGAAAAGTTAAACCTTTTAATTAACTCTATTTTTTTAACAAATAATTCTTTTTTAACAATCAGAACAAGAGTTTTCATTATTTCATTAAAATCCACTGATTGCAGATTCAAAGTACTTACCCCACGAGCAAAATCTAAAATTTCCTGTGCCATAGCAACGAAGCTATCTATCTGATGCAACATTTCATCTGCAAGTCTGGCAATATCCAAATCGGTGGATTTCTTTTTCATTACCTGAGCAGAAATACGAAGTACGCTCATTGGATTTTTAATATCATGTATTATCGTGCTCGCCATCCTTCCAACAGCCGATAGTCTTTCATTCTGAATCATCTGCTGAGCAAGCTGAGCATTCTCAATTGCGATAGCAGCATGCGTGGAAAATGCCTCGATAAATTTTTCATCGTCTTTTGTGAAGTGCCCTCTGGATTTATTCAACAATTGAAACACGCCGATAATTTTTCCATCTTTATTTTTCATCGGCATGCATAATGTTGACCTTGTTCGATAGCCTGTCGTTTGATCAATTTTTGGATTGAAGCGTGGATCACTATACGCATCTGGGATATTTACCACATCACCAGTCTTAGCAACATTACCAGCAATTCCAACACCTATCGGTAATTGTATTTCTATCTTGGACGAACCTTTTTGAATTTTCGACCAGATTATATTCCTTGATTCATCTACCAAATATAATGTACCGCGATCAGCTCCAACAGTCTTAGCTGCAGTCTGGAATATTAGTTCAAGAAGATTGTCGATGTCTAAAGACGAATTTATTATTTTTGATGCTTCAACTAATTGGTGTGTTTTCTCAAGTTGTTGACGTAAGGTAAAAAGGTTCGACTCTTCATGCATAACGTAAGTGAGATTATTTGATCTCAACCTTAAAGTTATCATCTGCAGAAGGTTCATTGTAAAAGCTGGACTTGAGCTAATAAGTAAATCGAATTCCTTTTTATCAAGACGAACTAATGTACAACGCCCCATAGCAGTAGCACGTGCTGAGCGCTGCCGCCGATCAATTAAATCCAATTCACCGAAAAAATCTCCTTCATGTAAAATTCCCAGTACGATTTCATCACCTGTTTTAAGGTGCTTAGATATCTTTACATTGCCCTTGATAATCAAATACAAACAGTTACCTTCAGCTTCATCTTCAAAAATAATTTGACCATTTGAATACTCTACTTTCTTCAATGAACCCAATATTTGATGGAGTAGATTTTCATCCACCGATTGAAAGATAACATTAGATAGAATTTGTTTAAATAATGTTGATTTCCCAGCCATAAGTGCTTGGATTATATTAAAATATTCCTAATAAACAAAATATTTTTGTTGACCGAAACTTTTACTAAATTATCTACGTAAAAATTGACAGCTTTAGTACTAAAGAAATGGACGTAACTCATTTGACTTCACTGAAAATTCAATAATATGAAACGTTCTTCATTAATTTTAATCATTTTACTTTTTACATCTTATACTTATGCAGGTGAACGTTTAATTGTACAATTAAAAGACTTCACACAAACAGAAGTGAAAGGAGCTGGATTTACCTTACCAAAGGATATAACACTTCATATTTATGCACTCGGTGGAGGAGAAAAGAAAGCAGCCTTCTTAAAATCAGGTATGTATGCATACGGCTGGATAATAGACGCTGACACAAGAGAGATTGTCTGGAAAATGGATTACGACAATACTACGCGTGAAACTAATTATTTAAAATTTGACGACTATATTTCTCTTCATAGTGGAAGTTACGAAGTTTATTTTGCCGCATACGGATTTGCGTCTTCAACAATATTTTCAAACTTTATTATAAATATTGACCGTCGGCAACAAGTTCACGACGAAGATCGATCTCGTAAAAAAGGATTCTTTCTCTGGCTGGAAGAAATATTTGGAAAGGATGCCCGGAAAAACTGGAAACGACTTGTAAAAAATTGGGAAATATCGATTTACGTTGATGATAAAACTCCCGATATAAATATGTTTACCGTTCCGAAGGATTTCCAGAATACAGTATTCAGAGCAACCAATCTGGGCGAGAACGAACATATTCGACAACGATTTACAATCAATAAAAATATCCCGATTAGAATCTATGCGTTGGGTGAAAAAAATTACAGTGATGGATTGGCAGATTATGGCTGGATCATAAATGCTAAAACTCACCAAAGAATATGGGATATGGGAAAATGCAAACAATTTTATGCCGGTGGTGCAGATAAAAATATAAAGTGCGATATGACAGAGAACTTTCCGGCTGGAGAATACATTATATACTTTTATACAGATGATTCACACTCATCCTTAGATTGGAATTCTGCTCCACCGTACGATCCATTAAATTATGGGATAATTCTTGCGCTACCCGATGAAAATTTAAAATCAGAATTCAAATTGATAACTATTGAAAAAGAAGAAAAGAATATAATCGCTCAAATTATAAAACTTGGTAATGACAAGACAAAATATGTAAACTTTGCATTAAAGAAAGAAACTTCAATTCGAATTTACGCTATAGGTGAACGCGGTTACTCTCGACGGAAAATGGCGGATTATGGTTGGATCATAAATTCAAGAACAAGAGAGAAAGTCTGGACAATGGATGCGGATCGGACAGAATATGCTGGTGGTGACGATAAAAATCGGATGATTGACGAGATCATAACATTACCGAAAGGAAATTACACGGTCTTCTATCAAACAGACGACTCACATACCTACGATGATTGGAATACATCTCCCCCATTTGATCCAGAACATTATGGCATAACTATTTACGGTGCTGGGGATTCATTCAATATGGCAGATGTTGAGAAAAATATAATTCCAAATGAAACTGGTGTTATTGCACAAATAATAAGAGTTGGAAATAATGAAGACAGAGTCCAAAATTTCAGTTTAGATAAAACTACACATGTACGAATATATGCATTAGGTGAGGGTCAAAATAGAGAGATGTATGACTATGGTTGGATTGAGAACGCGGATACAAAGGAAGTAATATGGGAAATGACTTATTCGATGACATTCCATGCGGGTGGAGGCAGAAAGAATCGTTCGGTTTCAACGACAATCATACTCGATAAAGGTAATTATAAACTTCATTATGTATCTGATGATTCTCACTCATTCAATCATTGGAATACCGATCCGCCCGATGACCCAACAATGTGGGGAATTACATTGTACATTGCAGAAAAATAATTTTTGAAAGTATTAACCATGAAAAAATCTTTTATTTATTTAGCTTCGGCAATGATTTTATCTTTCAATCCTTTTTCATTAAAAGCACAAGAGAACTCTGAAAAATCAAAATTTCGCGTTGAAGTTGATTCAATAGTTAACAATATTCTACATCACTTCGACGAAAAGATGGGAACATATATCTTCCGTGATGAACCAACCGAAAATGAGGAAACAAATAATAATGAAAACTCTGGGCGATACCATAAATCAACATACTACGCAATCAAACCAGAGAGAAGTATAGTTAGAAATGCGACCCCTAATTTACCCTGGGAGATACCAGAAGATAGAATTCTCTTTCGCTATAACAGAGTTGAAGGTTTGTTCTTAGGATTAAATTATCCAAAGAAATATTATTGGAACGATGATAAATTCTTTTTATTTGCTTCGGGTGGATATGGTTTTAAATCACACCGTTGGCGTGGTGGAATCGGTGCTTCTCAGCAATTCGGAAGGGGAAATAATTTATTTGAAATCGGTACAGAGATTCACAGTTTAACAGACACAAAAGATCAATGGATAATCGATGTTGAAGAAAATAATTTAGCGGCATTTATATTGCGTGATGATTATCGTGACTATTTTGGAAGAGAAGGATTTTCAATTTGGTCTGGATTTTATAAAAAATGGATGAAGACTGACCTCCAATTTCAGATTGCCTATCTAAATGATCAATATGAATCACTTGAGCGTAGAACAAATTGGTCTATCTTTGGCTGGAATAAAATCTTCAGGGAAAATCCAAATTTAGAAGAAGGAAGAATGAAAAGTATTCTAACAAATTTTAAAATTCATTCTACTGAATCTCAGAAAATATTTACATCGGGTTGGAGTGCATCGATTAGTATTGAAGCTGCGGGCAGAGCATTTAGAGGAGATTATGATTTTAATTCATACACAATTGATTTGAGACGATATCAACCCATAACTCGATATAGTAATCTCAACATCCGAATCCGCACGGCATCAGCTACGAACGAGGTACCTATTCAAAAATCTTTTGAGCTCGGCGGATTAGGTACTTTGCCTGCTTACCGTTTCAAAGAATTTACTGGCAACCGTGTGTTGTTAACAAATGCTGAATATCTAATTAACGGTAAGATGCTCGATGATGTTGAATTTTTCCCTTCATGGCTATTAAGAAATCTCAATATTATTATATTTGCTGATGCAGGTTATATTTCAACTGCAGATAAAGCTGCGTCAGCCATAAAAGGTTTCCAAGGTGTAAAATTAATAAATCTGCACTCAGATTGGGGAATTGGGATTGGTACACGCGATGCAAAACTTAGACTTGGTTTTACCTGGCGAACTGATAAATCTTCTCCACCGATGGTGTTTTTAAGACTAAATCGACCATTCTGAAATTGATTGGGCTTAACTCCACAAAAGCACACTAAACCCCAAAAAAAGTAAATTCTAACCAAACATCTTAATTTCTGATAAGATACAGTAATTGTTTTTTCAATCTTTTATTTCTAAATTGCCAACACAATAAAAAATCGTGAAGGAATAAATATGAACAAGATTAATCGTCGTGAATTTATAAAAACTACAGCACTAACAGGAGTAGCGGCTGCGACATCATCAATTATTAATCTTCCGACATTGGGAAAACAAAAACAGATTTCTGCAGGCAAACCAATCGCTATCTCGAGTGGAAATGGAGCAAAGGCTATTGAAAAAGCTATGGAAATGATAAAACAAGGCAACGATGCACTAGATGCAGTAATAGCTGGTGTGAACATTGTAGAAGATGACCCAAATGATATGAGTGTTGGTTACGGTGGTTTACCAAACGAAGAAGGAATCGTCGAACTTGATGCAGCAGTAATGCACGGGCCAAGCTACCGAGCTGGTGCTGTTGCTGCATTAAAAAATATAAAAAATCCATCGAAGGTTGCCCGACTTGTCATGGAACGATCAGACCACGTTCTACTTGTCGGTGAAGGTGCACTCAAGTTTGCCAAAATGCATGGATTCAAAGAAGAAGACTTACTCACAGATAAGTCAAGAGAGATATGGCTTAAATGGAAAGAAAATTTAAGTAATGAAGATGATTGGTTGCCTCCACATTCTATTGAGGATACAGATATCGGAGAAATTGTCAGGAATTATCTTCGTCATTACGGGACAATTCACATGAGTGCAATCGATATGAGTGGTAATATATCATGTGCAACAACGACGAGCGGTCTTGCATTTAAAATTCCTGGACGTGTTGGCGATTCACCCATAATCGGTGCAGGATTATATTGTGATAATGAAGTCGGGGCTGCAGGCTCTACTGGTAGAGGCGAAGCAAATCTATTGAACTGCAGTTCGGTTTTAATTGTCGAATGGATGAGACAAGGCAAATCTCCAGAAGAAGCGTGCTTGTTAGCATGCAAACGCGTTAATGAAAGATGTCGAGAAAAACGTTTACAAGACAAGCAAGGGCGATTTAAACATACTGTAACTTTTTATGCAATAAACAAACGAGGGGAATATGGTAGCGCACAGATCTTCAGCGGTGGAACCTATCTTATTCACGACGGAACAGAGGTAAAAAAGAAAGAATGTGCTTATCTCTTTAAAAATTAATAGATTCAGTTTTTATTTTAAACTTGTAATCTTAGCTCTTTTATTCTCACAATTTAAAACATTAGCCCAAGGTAACGAATTTGTTACTCGGATCGGCAGCAATCTTATTATAAATAATCAACCTTTCTATGCTATTGGAGTTAACTGTTATTATCTTCAAAATATCGCTGCATATAAGGATACTTTCCATATAGACGAAGTATTTCAGAAAGCAAAACAAATTGGTGCAAATGTAATCCGGACCTGGGGATTTTTTGACAGCCCTGATAGTACAAATCCTGCAGTCATTCAATATCTACCGACAAGATTTAATGAAACTGGTTTGCAAGCACTTGACTTAGTCATTTCCGAAGCAAAAAAATACTCAATCTACCTCATCATCCCACTTGTCAACAATTGGGAAGCTTATGGGGGCATGAATCAATATGTACGCTGGTATGCTAATAATTATCCAAAAAAGAATGTAGCTTATGAAAAAGTTGAGCAAAAAATAATCAAGGGTGAAGAGGGAAGAGTATACCATCATATAGTTTCAGGTACTTTTACACACGACGATTTTTATTCTAACCCAACAATAATTCAATGGTATAAAAATTATATTTCTAATTTATTGGAAAGAGTAAATACTATTACCAATATAAAATACAAAGACGATCCAATCATTCTTGCTTGGGAAGTTGCGAACGAGCCGCGTTCATCTGATCGTTCGGGGAAAATTGTAACAAATTGGATGAAAGAAATTTCCACTTTCATTAAAACTATAGATTATAATCACCTAATCTCTACAGGTGAAGAAGGATTTGACGTTTCAAGTGCAAAATACAGTGACATTTACAAATATAATGATCAATCATGGCTATTAGATGGGTCAGGCGGTATTTCTTTTGAACAAAATCTACAGATACAAGATATAGATATCAGTAGTATCCATTGCTACCCCGATTCATGGCATTTATCAAACGGCCAGGGTATCAGATGGTTACAGGATCACAACCGGCTTGCAGATCAGATGCAAAAACCTTTAATGCTCGGTGAGGTAGGAAAAATTCAACAAAGAGATAAATTCTTCCATGTAATTCTCAATGAAGCGTTGTATAGCAAAACCGCTAGTGTTTCGATTTGGCAGCTTGTTTATGATGGCAGACCCAACAATGACGGATTTGCACTCTATTATCCAAGCGATAGTCTTATATGGAAGATATTTCAATATTACTCAAATATGTTTGAAAAGAAAAACAGGCAATTTCTCGAACTTCCTTTTAATTATAATCTTCTACCAAGTTACCCAAATCCTTTCAACACAACCACTATTATTCCATACAATTTGATGACTTCAACTTATGTGAAGTTAAGTATTTTCAACACAGCTGGTCAGTGTATTGCAAACTTGATTGAAGATAAACAACAAGCTGGCTATCACTTAGCGTTGTTCGATGGCTACATGCTCGGCAGTGGAACGTACTTTGTTTATTTAATCACTAATCTGGGGACCCAAAGCAGTAAAATAGTTTTATTGAAATGAACTGAATATTCACAAATTACATTTATATTTCATTTTGTGACTCGAAATTCATTTTTTATATTATTATTAATCATTTTCTGAATTGATTCATATACATTGATTTATGACATGAGTTTCATAATTGATCATACCAAATTCATCGGAAAAGAAATTCCTTGGTTTACGTAGAATGAGTAAAATCTATCACGATAAAAAACATAAGGAATTTAATACTGAAGCTGTCCCTCATATGGATATTCTATATAATTACGCACTCTACATGACTGGCAATTCTGATGATGCTCAGGATTTAGTTCAAGAAACATATATGAAAGCATTTCGATTCTGGGATAAATACGAAAAAGGAACCAACATACGTGCTTGGCTGTTCAGAATTATGAAAAATTCTTATATTAATCGTTACAGGAAAGAAACTAAGGAACCAGAAAAAGTTGATTACGAAGAGATTTCTAATTTTTACAACTTAATTCGCGATCATCAGGTTGATAAAAATGATCTTCAAGAAAAAATTTTTAGAAGTCTTCTTGACGATGAAGTTGCTCGGGCAATCGAAACATTACCCGAAGATTTTCGAACAGTTATCATACTTGCCGATATCGAAGGTATGAGTTATGATGAGATCGCTGAATTTATTGATTGTCCTGTAGGAACAATACGTTCTAGATTACATCGAGCAAGAAAAATGTTAAAAGTTAAATTATATGATTATGCCAAAAAAATTGGTTATGTTACTGAAGAAAATTAAAATATTTGATATTTACACCGCAAATAAAAAAAGAAAGTGAGAAATAAAATGATAAGACAAATTAGTGTTATGATAACAACAGTTGCCATTGCAATGTTTATCGGATGCTCAAATAAACGACAGGCAGAAAAAAATAATAGTACAACTGCTAAAATTGAAAACATATCTGAAATTTTAAACGTCACGAAGCGAATCGGTTTTGTCCCAAACTTCTCATGGAAAGATAAAGATGGAAAAACGATTGACTTTGATAATTTTAAAGGAAGGGTGACACTAATAAATTTTTGGGCAACCTGGTGCGGTCCTTGCCAAAAAGAAATACCTGATTTAATTAATCTCAACAAAGAAATGACTAATAAGAACGTGAAGATTCTTGGTATCTCGACTGATCGCGGTACAAATGTTCTTGAAGACGTAGGGCAATTCATATCAGAAAAAGGGATAAATTATCAGAACTTAATTTCAAACGAGGATTTAGAAGAAGCATTTGGGAATATCCGTGTAATTCCAACATCATTCATTGTTAATAGTGATGGGAAAATAGTTCAGACGATAGTTGGGATGCGTTCGAAGGAACAATTTGCCGAAGCGATAAACGCTGCGATGGAATAAAGACCATAAGAGACTTGAACTGGTTCCCAAATTCTATTTTGGAACTAAAAGAGCCAATTGTGCAACCAATGTCATTCCCAAAGAGGACTTTGGGAACAAGGGGTGATACCGTTGGACTTTGGGAACGAGCGAGGGAGTGTGGGAACTAGCTACCAGGTATTGCATATTATTCTTTTGCCTACAGTTTTGATTTTTTAAGAGTAAATCAGTATGTTCTTTTAATTATAAAACCACATTAATGAAATCGCAACACACTGAAATCTCAGCAATTGGCGAGTTTGGTCTAATTGATCGCATCAAAAAAATAGTCGATTTTCAAGTCGATGATGCTTCTTTGCGCGATAATCTTATATTAGGCATTTCAGATGATGCTGCTGTCTATCGCCCTACACCTGGTAAGGTTCAGCTCTTAACATCCGACGCTTTTATTGAAGGAATTCACTTCGATCTCAGTTTCAATTCGTTTAAACATCTTGGCTGGAAAACCATAATTGCCAACATAAGTGATATTGCTGCAATGGGGGGTGTTCCTCGTTATGCAACAATCACACTTTCAATTCCAAAAAAAATTTCTGTCGAGATGGTAGATGAATTTTACCAAGGTGTTGCCTTCGCTTGTAAAAAATATTCATGCCTTGTTGTTGGTGGCGATACGACTACTTCGATGGCAAACATGACAATATCAGTTGCGATGTTAGGCGAAGCAAATGAGAAGGATGTTAAGTATAGAAAAGATGCAAAGCCCGGTGAATACATTTGCGTTACTGGCCACCTTGGGGCATCTCTTGCAGGACTGAAAATTCTAAAACGAGAAAAAGAACGCTTTGCAAAATCAACTGCAAGCGGCGAATTCAAACCAAATTTAGAACCATACATTGAAGCCATCGAGAAACATCTGATGCCAAAACCTCGCTTAGATTTATCTAGAATATTAATCGAAAAAGTTAAAATTGGAGCATTAATCGATATTAGCGATGGTTTAGCGTCAGAAATCCATCATATCTGCAACAATAGTAGCGTCGGGGCTTCAATTTACGAGCATAATATCCCATTACAAAGTACCACTCAATTGATTGCAAAAGAATTTTCCGAATCACCCACCGATTATGCATTATATGGAGGCGAAGACTACGAATTACTTTTCACCATAAGCGATGAAGAATACGAAAAACTTGATAAGCTGACGAATGATGTTACTATTATAGGTCGCATCACAGAAAGAGATAAAGGGATTGAACTAATACGAGAGCAAGGTGAACATGAACCTCTTAGTTTTGCGGGATATAATCATTTTAGAAATCACGATTAAAACTGAGGCATTGGAAATTCATAATTATTTTGAAAGGAATTCATAATGAGCACTTCACGCCGAAATTTTATTAAACAAGTCACAGGTGGTATTATAGGCACTTGGGCTTTGATTTCAGTTCCAGAAACATCTCGTGCACGTTACATTATATCAAACACATTAGAAATATCGTCTGATGATGAACAATTTTGGAAAATAGTCAGAGAACAATTCCCTTTAACACATGATCGAATCTATTTAAACAATGGAACAATGGGACCTTCTCCATACGTCGTACGAGAAGCTGTGAAAACTGCAATTGATAACATAGACATAACAGGTGAGTATGGCGGGTGGGAAGTTGCTCGACCACGCCTCGCAAAGTTCGTGAATGTAGATGAATCTGAAATATCTCTCACGCATAATGTGACCGAAGGAATTAATATTGTTGCTTGGGGTTTACCTTTAAAAAAGGGGGATGAAGTAATTCTAACAAACCATGAACATGCAGGCAACGCACTCCCTTGGTTAAATCGTGCAAAGTACGACGGTATTGTTATAAAAACATTGAAACCAGCTCTTACTGCAAGTGAAAATCTTAATCGAATTAACGATCTTATTTCAAAAAAAACTCGAGCAATTGCAATTCCTCATATAACATGTACAATTGGACAGGTTTTTCCAGTCAAAGAGATTTCAAAATTGGGACATGATAAAGGACTGTGGGTTTACTTCGATGGGGCACACGGTCCGGGAATGACCCTGCTTGACCTGAAGGATATCGGTTGTGACTTCTACGCTACTTGCTGTCATAAATGGATGTGTGGTCCAAAGGGAACAGGATTCTTGTTTGTGAAAAAAGAAATGCTTGATGTTTTACAAGCACGCTGGATAGGCGGAGGCTCAGACAAAGGTTGGGATATTACAGTTGAGCCTCCTGTGTTTAGCGGATATGTTGATACTGCCCACCGTTACGACTTTGCAACTCAAAATGCTGCAATCTATCAAGGGCTCGGTGCAGCAATAGATTTTCTTTACCACATCGGTATGGATAATATTGTTAGAAGAGGTAAAGCACTCTCAAGCTATCTCCAACAGGAATTGATGAAATTGGAAAATGTCGAAATATTAACTCCTACCGAAGACCAATCCCGTGGATTCGTTGTGGGCTTTCGTCTTAAGAATATGCCTTATGATAAATTCGGTGAATACGCGTCCAAGAAAGGTTTCCGCATCCGCCTTGTTGCAGAAAATAAATTAAATTCTATAAGGATATCTACACACATTTATAATAACTTCGATGAAGTAAATAAGTTCTTGGATGCTGTAAGAGAAATTTAAATTAGTACATTGTTGTTCATAAATTTAGAACACATGAAACGTAATTTGACCTTTTACGTATTAAGTTTCAAGGTTTAATAGTTAAAAAAATTATTTAAGGAATAATGTATGTTTTATTTTCGCTTCACTCTCTATCAAATTATCTTATTCGTTCTGCTTATTGCACCAATTTCTATTTTCACACAAAACAAATATCACACATATCAAGAAATGACAGATAATTTGAATCGTTTAGTATCAACACACTCAAACATAGCAAGTATTAAATCGATTGGTAAGACATTGGAGAATCGTGACATCTGGTTAGTAACAATAGGAGGTAAAGATGCTGATGATAAACATGCGATCCTTATTGTAGGAGGAGTCGAAGCTGACCGTATAATAGGTAGTGAACTGACACTCAAGTTAATCGACTTTCTCCTCAATGGATTTGGGAAAACTGATAGCATAACAGAAATAATAAATTATAATACTTTTTATATTCTTCCGCGTATGAACCCTGATGCGAGTGAAGAGTTTTTTAAGAAACCAACATACGCAAGAGTGTTAAACTCGAACCCAACGGATGATGATAAAGATGGATTAATTGATGAAGATGGATATGAAGACATTAACGGTGATGGTTATATAACCATGATGCGAGTAAAAGACGATCACGGTGAATGGATTCCACATCCAAATGATCCACGAATAATGAAAAAAGCAGATATATCAAAAGGTGAGAAAGGAATATATAAACTATATACTGAAGGAATCGATAACGATAAAGATG
>JBBIRP010000023.1:7580-17757 GCA_037441745.1 Ignavibacteriales bacterium | reverse complement strand
GGAATTGAAAATAATAACATATTGGGATAAAATATACCCTGAATTACTTAAGAAGATTTTTGATCCTCCTACTTTTTTATTCGTTGATGGTGAAATAAAAGATTTAGATAAATATTCTATTGCAATTGTTGGGACACGGACACCCTCAGAGTATGGCATTATGATGACAGAGAAATTTTCGGAAGAATTAATTAGGCTTGGTTTAACGGTGGTGAGTGGACTTGCGAGAGGGATCGATACCGTCGCTCATTCAACTGCATTAAGATATTACGGAAGAACTTTAGCAGTCATTGGTTCAGGTTTGGATGTTATTTACCCGCCTGAGAATAAAACTTTAAGTAGAAAAATATCAGACTGTGGTGCCGTTATCTCTGAATATCCGATGGGAACAAAACCCGACGCTGTAAATTTTCCACGGCGAAACCGAATTATAAGTGGAATTTCGCTTGGAACTCTCGTCATAGAAACTGATATTGATGGAGGTGCTATGATTACTGCCTCTACTGCTCTCGATCAAAATCGCGAGGTATTTGCAATCCCCGGTAACATCAACTCTAAAAGAAGTAGAGGATGCAATAGTTTGATAAAAGAGGGAAGAGCTAAACTTGTCGAAACTATTGATGATATTTTAAATGAGCTTTCTCTCAAATTAAAGCCAATTTTAAAAGGTACAAAACAGTCAGAACAAAAACCGCTTCCCGAAGTAACAATTTTCGAAAAGTCGATACTCGATGTACTGTCCGAGAACCCAAGTCACATTGATGCGATTACAGATGCAACAAAACTTTCAACATCAGATGTACTGGTTAATTTATTAAGTTTAGAATTTAAAGGTTTGGTAAAACAACTACCCGGAAAAATGTTTACTAAGATATTATGAAAATTCTAAGCTGGTTGGAAAATTTTTCACTTTATAAAAACTTTTGTATTTTATAATGAAATGTTTACGATAGGCGAAACAATCATAGATGATGATATTGCCTATGAACGTTTCGCATGTAACCTCTTAGAATGTAAAGGTGCATGCTGTACACTTAAAGGTGGCCGCGGTGCTCCACTTCGTGATGAAGAAGTTGCTGAAATTCAAAATGTTTTACCGTTCATCAAGCAATATCTAAATGAAGACCACCTCCATGTTATTGATAAATACGGTATCATCGAGGGAAATCAAGGTGATTATGCGACAACGTGCGTAAATGACAGTGCCTGTGTTTTTGTTTATTACGAATCTGATATTGCACGTTGTTCAATTGAACGCGCGTATTTGGAAGGGCAGGTTCAATGGCGAAAGCCTATTTCCTGTCATCTATTTCCAATTAGAGTTTCACAAGGATTTAAAGAAAGTTTATATTATGAAAAAATCACCGAATGTACTCCTGGGCGAAAATATGGTCTTCAAAAAAATATACAATTGTATGATTACCTTGAAGCAGCATTAAAACGTAAATATGGAAACAAATGGTACTCTGAATTTAAGAATGAATGTCAACTTCGTCACAAATTTTTTGGAAAAATCTTGTGATTATTTTCAGCGATAGAAAATTATGATAAATTTATCTCAACGGCAAACACTTCAAATGAAACTTACTCCTCAGCAGGTGCAGTATTTGCAACTGCTTCAGTTACCGGTGCTTGCACTTGAACAGCGAATAAAAGCCGAATTAGAGATGAATCCACTCCTTGAAGAAGTCGATGATATAGAAATGACGCAAGAACAAGAAGAAAAGATGGAAGACGGAACCACCCAAATTGAAGAATCAACCACTACTGAATCTGAAAGTACTTCAAATGATGATGGTTATACCCTCGAAGATTTCATGAACGATAGTTTGGACGGTTATAAAGCCGCTTTTTATCCTCATCAAGACGAGGATAGGGATGAATTTCCTCAACCAGCAGAAGTATCACTTACTCAGAAGTTAATGGATCAAATATTGATGTTAGATATAACACCAGATGAACGATTACTTTGTGAAGAAATAATAGGTAATATTGATGAGGATGGATACTTACGGCGTGAATTATCTTTGATCGTCCAAGATTTGAATCTTTCACAAGGTTTATCAATCACGAACGAGAGAGCGGAAGATATTTTAAGAATGATACAACGTCTTGATCCCCCGGGAATTGCTGCTCGGAATCTTCAAGAATGTTTAATTGCTCAGCTTGAAGCAGGAGAATACGATTCTGAGCTTACAGAGAAAGCCTTTATAATACTTCGAAATTATTTTGAACCTTTTACGATGAAGCATTACGAAGAGCTTGCAACAAATTTGAATATTTCTATTGAAGAATTAAAGTGTATAGTCGAATTAATTCAAAAATTAAATCCTAAACCGGGAGAAGGGCAATTTACACCACATCAGAATTATATTATCCCTGACTTTATCGTCGAAAGAGATAATAACGATTTTATTATCACATTGAATGAAAGAAATGTACCTCCGATCAGGATAAATAATCGTTATAAAGAATTGATGTCTAAGAAATCTAAGAATCGACAAGAGAACGGTGTAAAAGATTTTATCCGGAAACGATTCGAAGCAGCAAAGTGGTTTATTTCATCAATAAATCAACGTCGTGAGACAATGCTCAAGGTAATGCGTGCTATAATCGAAAAACAAAAAGATTTTTTCGAAACAGGTGCTAATCTGAAACCATTGATCTATAAAGATATTGCAGAAATAATTAATATGGATATTTCCACCATCAGTCGGGTTGTGAATGGGAAGTACGTACAGACTGAATTTGGTGTTTATGAATTACGCTACTTTTTTGGTGATAAATTGACAACTAAAACTGGTGAGGAGATTTCAAATAAAGAAGTCAAGATCAAGATTAAATCAATCATTGAGAATGAAGATCCAAATCATCCGCTAAGCGATGATCGAATTGCAGAGATATTGAACAGTAATGGACTTAATATCGCACGACGGACAGTTGCAAAATATCGAGAAGCGATGAAAATACCTATTGCTCGTCTTAGGAGAAAAATTTAAATATAATATGTCTCAAATAATTCATTCAACAACAGTCATAGGGTTCACCCATAACGGAAAAAGTGTAATCGGAGCCGATGGTCAGGTTACAGTTGGAAATACAGTTATGAAAAAAGGTGCGCGTAAAGTACGAAAACTTTATAACGACACAGTACTTGCTGGATTTGCTGGAGCTGCAGCTGATGCTTTCACACTGTTCGAACGATTCGAAGATCGATTACAACAGTATCATGGAAATCTTCTCCGTGCAGCAGTAGAATTAGCAAAAAATTGGAGAACAGACAAATATCTTCGTCAACTTGAAGCTCTTCTTGCTGTTTTGAACAAAGAGCAAACACTTATTATTTCTGGGACTGGTGATATAATTGAACCTGATGATGGTATCGCCGCGATTGGTTCAGGGGGGAATTACGCACTCGCTGCAGCAAGAATGCTCAAACAACACACGAATCTTGATGCGAGGAAGATTATTGAACTATCCTTAGAAGATGCAGCAGATATCTGCATTTACACAAATAAAAACATTATTATCGAAGAGCTATAATGAATAAGAAACCTAAGAAAGATCTTGACCGAGAATTAACGCCTCGTGAAATTGTAAGAGAACTCGATAGATATATAATTGGTCAGAATGCTGCCAAAAAATCGGTTGCAATTGCCATCCGAAATCGGTGGAGAAGATTACAAACACCAGAGCAATTGCGAGAAGAAATAATGCCAAATAATATCATTCTCATTGGTCCAACAGGTGTCGGCAAAACTGAAATCGCGAGACGTTTGGCAAAACTAGTCAATGCACCGTTCATAAAGGTTGAGGCATCTAAATTCACTGAAGTTGGCTATGTTGGAAGAGATGTTGAATCTATGGTACGCGATTTAACTGAATTTGCTGTCAATATGCTCAAGGGTGAGAAAGCTACAGAAGTTCATGATAAAGCAATGAAACAAGCTGAAGAACGCATTCTAGATATTTTAATTCCACCTGTTAGGAAGAAACATGAATCAAACCTCACTGTTAATGGCGACAATCATGATGAGATAGAAAATAAAATAACAAGGGAAAAGTTTAGGGTAAAACTTAGAAATGGAGAGATAGAGGACAGGATGATCGAAGTTGATGTTACATCTACTCAATTACCTGCAATGCAAGTGTTTGGACCTTTTAGTGTTGAAGAGATGGGGTTAAATATCCAAGAGATGTTTGGTAGTGTTCTCCCAAAAAAGACAAAGAAGAGAAAACTGACTATTGCAGAAGCGAGGAATTACCTCATTCAAGAAGAGACACAGAAATTAATAGATACTGAATCGGTTGTAAAAGAAGCTTTAGAAAGAGTTGAAAATTCTGGAATCATTTTCATAGATGAGATAGATAAAATTGCTGGTGAACGAGGACATGCAGCAGGACCAGATGTTTCAAGAGAAGGCGTTCAGCGTGATCTACTTCCCATTGTCGAAGGAACTACAGTATTGACTAAATATGGAATGGTGAAAACCGATCATATATTGTTCATTGCTTCTGGTGCATTTCATGTCTCTAAACCATCGGACTTAATTCCTGAATTACAAGGGCGATTCCCAATCCGAGTTGAATTGCAAAGTTTGACTGAAGAAGATTTCGTAAAAATTCTAACATTACCACAGAATGCTTTAATAAAGCAATATTCAGCTTTGTTAGAAACAGAAGGTGTTAAGTTGGAATTCACGCAAGATGGAATTCGCGAGATCGCTAAATTAGCAGCTAAGGTCAATGAACAAGTCGAAAATATCGGTGCAAGACGTCTTCATACAATTATGACAACACTGCTTGAAGAAATACTTTTCGATGCTCCAGATAAGTATGTTGGGAAAACAATCAGCATTACGAAGGAAATCGTAGAAAATGCTCTAACCGACATAATTCAGAATAAAGATTTGAGCAGATATGTTCTTTAATGAATTTTATCTCCTGCGGTAGGTGGTTGGAAACCAAAACCACTCGGAGATTGTTCCCCCTGTATTTTTATTTCTCCAAAGTTCTTTTCGAATTTTTCGATATTGTCTCTCAATGCATTTAATAATAACTTTGCATGCTGTGGGGTGGTGATTATTCGTGCGTGTACTTTAGCCTTTGGTACCCCAGGTAGTACGCGAGTGAAATCAATGACAAATTCAGCGGGTGAGTGTGTTATGATTGCAAGATTGGAATATATTCCCTCAGCTTCTTTTTCACCAAGTTCTATACTTATCTGCTGTGGTGGTTGATTCTGTGTTGCCATAATTTCTCCTTTTTGCTAAATTAAAATGCCCTTCCATTTTATAATTGGAAGGGCATAAACTTTTAATGTTATTTATTTTTTCCTAAGTGAATCTGCTTTTTCTAATGCTCCCTTTGCTTCTTTTAGCATGTTTGCATTAGCATAAGCTGAAGCCATTAAATCCCATGCGTTCGGATCCTCTTTCTTGATTTCCACGAGATGCTCTAAATAACTAACAGCTTTTTTAAATTTATCAAGATATGATTTATCTACATCTTTCTTTAAATCCTGATTTTGTTGTGCTGACTGTTTCATTTTGTCACCGATTTTAAGATATGCCACACCAATATTTTGTAGTGCAACATCATAATCAGGATCGGTTTTTAGAGCAACTTCGAAATGTGTAATCGCTTCCTCAAGTGAATCGGTTTGCATTAGTAAAACTCCAAGATTGTATTGGTAGACTTTATTAGTGGGGTCAGTCGCAACAGCTTCGCGAATATATGGTTTTGCTTCGTTCGCTTTTCCAATTCTTATATGAAGGTCTATCATTGTGGCTAGAAGATCATTATCTTCAGGTGTAATTTTTCGTGCATCAATAATAGCTTTTATTGCCTCATCATAATTTTGATTTGCTTCCTGTTTATTCCCTGCTGCTTCAGCTTTTTGCGCTTTAGTAAGATATGCATTAATCAACGAAGTGTAGAGTGCAGGAGTCGGTTTGTGCTTTAAACCTTCTTTGAGGGTATTAATTTCAGCATTATAGTTTCCATCTGCGTGTTGAGCTACCGCAAGATTCTGATATGTAATGATACTATCAGGATTTACGAATAAAGCAGTATTATAGTATTCTATTGCTTGTTTTCGTAATAAAGCAGCACTATCGGCAGGGGCTGATATGCTTTTATTGAAATAGTTAACTCCCGCATTTAAAGATTGTCCCCAGATGTATTTTTTTGCTTGAGTGATCTTCTCGGCATATTCATTGCTATTTTTTAATGAATTATCGAATGCTTCAATTGCACCAATATAATTTACTAACTGCATTCTTGTAGTACCGAGCAAATACCAAGCTTCAGCATTTTGTGGATTTTTTGCTACTTCTTGAGTTAGTGATTTTTCGGCACTTGCCCACTCAGACCTTTGGATATATAATTTTGCACTTGTCATCTCTTGTGAAGCGCACTGAAAACCTGTAAAAATAATAATGCTCAATAATATTAATATTAAACTTACAAAGATCGTATATTTTTTCATGAATGTTCCTTTAAGGTAATCATTAAATATTTATTTGACGATGTCAAATATACACAATGGGTTTAAAAGAAACAAAAATGTTTAAATTCTCTATTAATCAGGTATCCGAGTTATTGTTATTTTGGTTTCACTCATAATTTTTATTATTATACTACGGCAATTTCATTATCCAAATCTAAAACTATAAAGAATTTAAAAAGTCAAAAGGAGAAATAACCATGTCTAAAGTATTAATTAAACTACCATCATTCGGTGAGAAAATATTTGTTACCGATGGACAATTAAAAGTACCAAACAATCCAATAATCCCTTTCATCGAGGGAGACGGCACCGGTCCGGATATTTGGAGAGCTTCGAAACGTGTAATTGATGCAGCAGTCGAAAAAGCATACAAAGGGAGAAATATGATTGCATGGATGGAAGTATACGCAGGAGAAAAATCTTATAAAGAATTTGATACTTGGTTGCCTGATGAGACTGTGGAAGCCTTTAAAGAATATTTAGTAGGAATTAAAGGTCCTCTAACTACACCAATAGGTGGTGGCATTCGTTCGTTGAATGTAACATTGCGACAGCAACTTGATTTGTATGTTTGTTTACGTCCTGTACAATATTTTCAAGGTGTTCCATCACCAGTAAAACGACCCGAAGCAGTCAACATGGTGATCTTCAGAGAGAATACTGAAGATATATATGCAGGGATCGAATTTCCAGCCGGCTCGAACGAAGCACAAAAAATTCTTGACTTCTTTGAAAAAGAATTCCCTGATATGTTTAAGAAAATCCGATTCGGAACAATGAGTAAGGTAAGTAATTGGCTAAAAATGATTGGCAGACAAGAAGATCCATCAGTAAGAGTTGGTATAGGTTTAAAACCTGTGTCTGCATACGGTTCTGAGAGGTTAATCCGAGCCGCAATTAAATATGCGATTGATCAGAAACGAAAATCAGTGACATTCGTCCATAAAGGTAACATCATGAAATTTACAGAAGGTGCTTTTCGAGATTGGGGATATTCCCTCGCGGAAAAGGAATTTTGCAATCAAGTTTATACTTGGATGCAGTGGGAGAAAACAAAAAAAGAAAAAGGTGAAGAGGCTGCAAACTTAGAGCAAAAAAATGCACTTGCGTCTGGAAAAATTTTAATCAAAGATGCTATTGCCGACATAACATTGCAACAGGTCCTAACTAGGCCAGAAGATTTTGACGTGATAGCTACATTGAACCTCAATGGTGATTATCTCAGCGATGCACTTGCTGCTCAAGTTGGGGGTATCGGTATTGCACCGGGTGGAAACATAAATTACGTCAGTGGACATGCGATATTTGAAGCAACTCACGGAACTGCTCCAAAGTATGCGAATTTAGATAAAGTAAATCCTGGTTCCGTTATTCTGAGCGGCGAAATGATGCTTCGCTATCTCGGTTGGAATGAAGCTGCTGATCTGATTTTAAAAGGTTTGAATGGTGCTATTAAATCAAAAATTGTCACATACGATTTTGCTCGTTTGATGGAAGGTGCTACGGAAGTGAAATGTTCAAAGTTTGGTGATGAGATAATTAAAAATATGTAAAGCCATTGAGAAACTTTAACTGGTTCCCAAATTCTATTTGGGAACTAAAGAACTAATAATGCAACCTATGTCATTCCCAAAGAGGACTTTGGAAACGAGCGAGGGAGTGAAAACTTTGGAAATGAGAGGTAATGAAGAACTTTCAGACTGAGTCTGGGTTTATGTGGTATGACGGGCTATAGGAACGAGAGTAGGTGCCACTCACCTTCGATAAAAGCTCACTCGTAGAGGTGAATGGCACTTTAAACTTAACGAAGTAGAAGCATCTTCTTAATCTGTATAAATCTATTGCTAGGATCACTTACACTTACTGCTGCAATCTGATAAAAATAAATGCCACTTGTAACATTATTTGCGTTCCATTCTATCAACTTATATCCTTCATCCTGTATTCCGTTGATCAGCGTTTCTACTTCCTGTCCGAGTATATTATATATCTTTAGCGTTACCATACTACTAACTGGCAATTGATAACGGATAACAGTATTTGGATTAAATGGATTTGGATAGTTCTGTTCTAGTGTAAAATATTTAGGCATGTTATTATTGGTTTGATTTGAAACAATGAGCTTAACTATTGCTTCTGAAAGTTCCAAATTGGTATTGCCATTTCCCAATATTTCAAGAGTTTTTTGATTATTGATGATAATATAAAATTTTTTATTCTTATCAATTATATTCCATTTAATCATTAGTAATTTAAATTTTGATTGTATGTTGATAGAGTGTTCAATGTTATTTTGGAAATTAGATGGATAAATTTCTAACATCCGTTGTGAATCAAATCTTACGTCGAACTCACCATCGGGGGGAAGCGGTGGAAGCTCGAATTTATTCAAATCGAATTTATCGTTATTCGTGAAATAAATTATTTTTGAATTTCCGTAATTGTCGGTGAATGTAAGTGAATTACATAATGATAAATCGGGTTTTAGATCTGGCTGTATTTTATTGTATCTTGAATTTGTGTCGAGAATTAATGCACCATCTGAATTTACTTTTACCCAATAACCTTTACCGGGCAAAATTGTATCCGTTGTATAATAACTAAATTTGTATCCATAAAATTGTGATGTCACAATGTTACCTGGAATTTCTACGATATTGTTGATCGAAATCTTTCTCGATATGGAACCAATTAAATTCCATCCTGTTTTAACATCTATCGTATCGCTAAAAATTGAGTCGCCAGTAATTGTAATGTATTCTGGTTCTGAAAATTTTAACCAATATCCCTTTCCAATTGATAATGTATCAACATCAACGTATGTATTTTCGTATTTGAATGCTTTCGAGATTGCTGTTGGGAAAATAGTTGTAATTCTCTTATCAGCTGTATCGAGGTATAGCGAAATTAAATTCCATCCATGATAATAATCTGGATTCATCAGCATCGTAAATGTAGCATCGCTTGAATCTACCGGTTCTCCTGATAAAGCATCACTAATTTTTATTCTTGCTTCTTCCGTCGCCACGAGAGGGGTCAACCATGTGTATGATCCAATAGATGCTGGGACATTCCCATCAATAAGAATCCAATTTAAACCATTATTCGTACTGTATTCAATTTTTATTCTTTCAACGAATCTTTGAGACCATTGAATTGTTTCCAAAAAGTCTCCGATCCACTTTTCACCACCGTTTGGAACTAATAATGAAAGCTTTGGGATTCTTACAAGATTTCGTTCATATACACCATTTCCGAATGTTGAGGCTCGAAGTTTTTTATTACTTGGTGAGATTGTTAGATCTAAAACCATAGCTGCGGGCATGCCATCATTAAAATCCTCCCAGGAATAGCCATAATCGGAAGAATGAAAAACCCCAAGGTCTGTACCAATATAGATATTTTCAGGGGCTGCTGGGTCAACGCAAACTGCTTGATGGGGAATGTCGGGTAGATTACTAGAAATGTTTATCCAGGTTTCACCAAGATTGGTTGTTTTAAATAAATGAGGTGTTCCATAGCCTGAATATGTAAGATAAGCCGTAGTTTCATTTGTTGGATCGAATTCTATGTCTGTTGGGTAGCGGTTTGGGAGACTATCTGTTCCGTTTAATCTATATGTTACATTTCTCCACGAAGTTCCACCATTAGCGCTTGCAAAAACTT
>JBBIRP010000023.1:3933-7563 GCA_037441745.1 Ignavibacteriales bacterium | reverse complement strand
TGTTTCTCCTAATTTTCCAGTTCCTGTGGCAGCAATTACATAATATGGATTCCTCTGTGATACCCCGATGCACGAAATAGGTGTACCGTTGAGAGTTGTTTGACCGTTCGATGAAAACCACGAAGTTCCACCATTCGTTGATTTGTAAACATTCTTTGCTCCAGCATAAATTATTTCTGGAGATGATGGAGCTATTACAAATGGGGATATAAAATTTGCATTACTTGCTCCATTTGGTAAACCATTCATTATTGGAAAATAACCCATGCCACCATTTGTGGATTTATAAAGATTAAGATACTGATACTCAAAATACATTATATCCTTATTCGTTGGGTCAATTGCACACCATCCTCCGTCGTTTATAAAAATTTGTGACCAGTAATTTGTCCCGGTATATAATAATGTTCCATTATCTTGTAATCCACCGATTGCTATCGTTGAATCTTGAGGTGAATTTGCAAAACCAGGATAGAATTGAGTAGTCTGTAATCCGTAATTGCAATTTATAAAGGATGCGCCCCCATTTGTCGTTTTAAAAATACCGCCATCAGTCCCGAAGTACACTATGTTTGAATTTGTCGGATGGAATGCAATTGCATGATGGTCTACATGAACGATATTCCATGATATATTATTCAAAGTCACTCCACCATCAGCCGATTGGTATATATCGAAACCCGCGCAGTAAATTGAATCGTAATTACTTGGGTGCACTGCTATTACATTATCGTACCATCCTTGGATTCCAACATAATTTGTTGACGAAACTTTTGTCCAATTAATACCTCCATCAGTCGTTTTATATAATCCTAAAAGTCCACCAGAGTTTGCATTAGAAATACCTGCATAAATTATTGATGGATTTGTTTGTGAAATGGTCAGAGAAGTCCTTCCAAAATCGATATATGGTAATCCGTTGATTAATTTAAACCATGTTGTTCCAGCATTTGTTGTTTTGTACAAACCAGGCTCTGGTGATGAATTGAGATTCCCATGCGAAACGAAGAGAATAGATGTATCGTTTGGATTAATAACAAGATCCATTGCCATTAAAATTGAATCAGATTTTATCCAAGAGAATCCCGCATCTTTCGATTTGAATACTCCTTCACTGGTTGCAGCGTAAATTGTATTTGAGTTAATTGGGTTTATGATAATTTTTTGTACTGCTGTAATTTCTGGGAATGTCCAGCTTAAACCTGTCTGGAACCAGCTATTTCCACCATCTGTAGTTTTTAGGACGCCCATCCCGTACGATGCACGCGCTCCAGGTGTTCCAATTAAAGGTCGATGATAAAGACTGATCTCACCAGTTCCTATATAAATTATGTTTGTTGAATTTGGATCAATTGCAATTGCGCTTACAGAAAGAGTATTGAATCCAGTGTTAATGTACTGCCATGCACCTGCACCTACACCACCATTTGTTGATTTCCACAAACCACCACTCGCTGAGCCAGCCCAAATGGTATTGGGATTTGTGGGGTCTATGGCTAATGCCAGTACTCGTCCCCCAATGTTGTAAGGTCCCAGTGATTCCCATTGTGGAATCTCGAACCTTACAGAATACGACTCTTTCTCTTTTTTAATTTCGGTTTTTGCATATTTGACAGCTTTTTCAAAAGCACTCTGCGGTATTAGTTCAAATGGTAATGCACGTTGAGCGTACCACCATTCAAAACTTTTAAATGCATCGGTTTCACCCAAAATTTTTTGTATTGGAATTTGATAATTTGGGTGGTCTACTATCAATAAAAATCCAATTACAAATGAAAATAGAGTTAAGGTGATTTTTATGAATTTAATCCTCATGTATTCACTTTGATAATTATATACTTAAATATATTTTATATTCATCTAAAAGTCAATTTCTTGGAATATTCAACGTTTTTTGGTAATTTTTAAAAGCAATTCAATATCTTTTAGTCGATGTTATGGCAGATACTAAACCATTAATAGAGAAAGAAGAATTATCTGGTGTTGAGGAAGTAATCCAAGAGCCAGCAAAAGTTATTCTATTTAATGATGAAGTCCATACTTTCGATGAAGTTATTATGCAAATAATGCGTGCGACTGGATGCGATTTAGTGAAAGCTGAATCACTAACCTGGGAAGTTCACAACAACGGAAAAGCCGTTGTGTATCAAGGTGATCTGGCAAAATGCATGCAGGTCAGCAGTGTGTTAGAAGAAATTGGGTTGTTAACACAAATTGAAGTATGAAAGAGATAAATGACATCGAAAGAAATAAGAGAAAGTTTTTTAAAATATTTTGAACAAAAAGATCACAGAATTATACCAAGTTCTTCTGTAATACCTGCAAATGATCCGACATTGTTGTTTACTAATGCAGGGATGAATCAATTCAAAGATGTATTCCTTGGAATAGGTAAGCGTGATTATGTAAGAGCGGTAAATTCACAAAAATGTATTCGGGTAAGTGGTAAACACAATGACTTAGAAGAAGTTGGCCGGGATACATACCATCATACTTTCTTCGAAATGCTGGGAAACTGGTCGTTCGGCGATTATTATAAGAAAGAAGCAATTGAATGGGCTTGGGAATTATTAACAAAGAATTGGGGACTTGAAAAAAAACGTTTATATGCCACAGTATACGAATCTGACGCTGAAGCTGAAAAATTATGGAAAGAAATAACCGATATTGACCCATTACATATTTTGCGTTTTGGTAAAAAAGACAATTTTTGGGAAATGGGGGAAACTGGACCATGCGGACCTTGTTCTGAGATTCATGTTGATTTAACAGATGATTATTCCGGTAGTCAATTGGTGAACACAGGAGATCCGAGAGTCATAGAAATTTGGAATCTAGTTTTTATTCAATACAATCGGGATGAAAATGGAAAGTTAACACTACTACCAGCAAAGCACGTTGATACAGGAATGGGATTTGAGCGCATTTGTGCAGTATTACAAAAGAAGAAATCAAATTATGATACAGATGTTTTTTCACCGATAATAGCACATATTTCTAAGATATCAGAGAAACAATACGGTATATCAAACGAAATTGAATCGACGCAAACTGATATAGCCATTCGTGTGATTGCTGATCATGTTAGGATGCTCACATTTTCGATTGCTGATGGCGGAATACCATCGAATGAAGGACGAGGTTATGTAATTCGACGAATTCTAAGGAGAGCCGCGCGTTTCGGACGAAATATTGGGTTGCATGAACCATTTATCTACAAGATTGTCGCCTCCGTCGTTGATGTAATGGGAGAACAATATCCTGAAATTAAGATTAGACAAAAACAGATTGAAAATGTAATTAAAGGAGAAGAAGAAAGCTTCAATCAAACATTAGATCGTGGGCTTGAGATTTTCGATTCGGTGATTGAAAGAATAGGACATTCTAAAACTTTTCCAGGTGAAGATGCATTTAAGTTATACGATACTTATGGTTTTCCTCTCGATTTAACAGAGATGATGGCTAAGGAAAAAGGTGTGGTCATTGATACATCGAAATTCTTGGAATTGATGGAAAAACAAAAATTAAGATCACGCCGATCAAGGAAGCATGCAAATCTTCATGAAAATGAATCATTTGTAAAGTTAGATGACGCTAGTAATCATACTGAATTTATTGGTTATGAGCACT
>JBBIRP010000023.1:0-3905 GCA_037441745.1 Ignavibacteriales bacterium | reverse complement strand
CTGTTCAATCAGGTCTTATAGTTTTGGATCGTACGCCATTCTATGCTGAATCTGGTGGGCAAGTAGGAGATATTGGTGAAATTGTATTCGAAGGAAAGCATTTAAAAGTCATCGATACTCAAAAACAAAAAGACTTAATTGTACACAAAGTTGCTGATGAAATTTTCTGTAACGTAGGGAATATCGTACAGGCACGTGTCGATAAGAATCGCAGATTTAATATCATGCGAAATCACACATCAACACATTTGCTTCACGAAGCATTGAGAATTACATTGGGTGATCATGTATATCAACAAGGATCGCTAGTTGCCCCAGATCGTCTGCGATTCGATTTTAATTACTCTGGGAAAATTACACCCGAACAAATTCGTGGAATCGAAGATTTAGTCAATGAGAAAATCGCTGAAGCACTACCAGTTAATGCTCCAAACGATCCTAAAGAGTGGTTAACAATAGAAGAAGCAAAAAAACGTTATCCAAAAGTTAAAATGTTCTTTGGTGAAAAGTATGGTGATAAAGTTCGGGTGGTGGAAGTGAAAAATTTTACATGGGAGTTATGTGGCGGAACGCATGTAACTAATACAAAGGATATTCAGTTTTTTAAAATTATATCTGAATCAAGTATTGCCAGCGGCATTAGAAGAATTGAGGCAGTTACAGGCGAGGGCTTAGTTCAGCATGTTAAGAAAATGATCGAAAAAGCCAACGAGATGGATGTACGAATTGAGGGACTTTTACTGGAAAAAGAAAAACTCGAGAAGCAACTAAGTCAACCGTTAAAGGTGGAGCTTTCAGATCGATCATCTCTCGGTGTGATTCAATATCCCACCAATGTTACTATAAAAGCTGTAGATGACATAGATAGAGCAATTAAAGACAGAGAAACGATAATTGAAGAAATTTCTAACTCCATATCCAATTTGAGGAAACAACTTGGCAAATCTAGAATAAAGAAAATATATTCGGAAATCGAAACACTTGTTGCAAACCCTCAGATAGTGGATGGAATTAAGGTAGTCTCTGGCAAAGTAGATGTTCAGAACATTAAAGAACTTCAGAGCTTAGGTGATGCACTTCGTTTAAAACTTGGCTCTGGTGTTGGTGTTTTAGGTGCTGTCATAGATGATAAAGTTTCACTTGTATGTATAGTCACTGATGATATTGTTAAAATCAAGAAGTTACAAGCAGGAAAAATAGTTAACGAAGTTGCAAAATTCGTAGGTGGTAAAGGAGGAGGGCGACCTAATCTTGCGACTGCTGGCGGTCAAGATATTGAGAAAATTGATTATGCCCTTGACAAAGTTGGAATTATTGTGAAGAATCTGATGATTTGATAGTCGTTTATTATTTATGAACTATTATTGTTCATTTATCGAATGTTTATTATTCTTTTTCTAAATACAAATATTTTTTTCATTTTTAATTTTGAGTTGATATGTCACATTTACCATTAACAATCTTGCACCGGCAAAAATATATTCAAGACCAGCTCAACGATAGTGCTGAGATTAAAAAGAAAATATTTGATGCATGTACGGGAGATATCTTGAAGGCAGTCGATTTTTTAATTCAAGCATTCAACGACAATAAAAAAGTTTTAATTTGTGGTAATGGTGGAAGTGCGGCTGATGCTCAACACATAGCAACTGAATTAGTTATTAGAATGAACAAAGAGAATCGTCCACCTCTTCCGGCAATTGCGCTTACTACTGATACATCAATGTTAACAGCTGGTGGTAATGACATTGGTTTTGAAAATGTATTTGCCCGACAGGTGGCTGCATTAGGAAATTCGGGGGATATTTTAATTGCAATAACAACCAGTGGAAATTCGGAAAATGTGAACCGAGCCATAGTTGAAGCAAAAAAACGAGATATGAAAGTAATTGGATTCCTTGGAAAAGATGGTGGTTCAGCGAGAACCATAACCGATATTTCAATCATTGTTCCATCGAACGATACACAGAGAATTCAAGAATCACATATTACTATCGCTCATATTATATGTGGTATTTTAGAAAATGAAATGTTTGGATGAAAAGAATCTGAACATTCTATTCATTAAATATGGATAATATTGTGACAAATGTTGTCAAGCTTTTATTAAGACCGAATTTTGTTCGTACAATCACAACTAGGGATAAGTAAAATCTCTCTATGCCCCTCATTTCCCGAAACGATTTTATTATACCAACACTTACTGTCGTTTTTGATTCGATCGCAATTGAATTTTCATTTTTATTCTCATATTGGCTTCGTTTTAAAACTAATTTATTGAATTTTTTACCATTAACTGAAGATAAACCACCACTGCAAGCATATCTACTGGGTTCGTTGGTTGTAATCCCAATCTGGCTGCTTATTTTTAATTCTCGAAAAATGTACGGTGCACGGAGAAATATATCACTTACGGATGATTTCTTTTCTATAATTAAAATAGTTACGATTGGTATGCTTATCGTAATGAGTGCAGCTTTTTTCTATCGTGCATTCTCATATTCAAGAATAGTATTCGGTTTAATTTGGATAATATCGATTATTACAATAACCTTTGGAAGAGCTGCAATATTACAAATTGAAAAAATGCTTTATAGAAAAGGGAGGGAACTCCGTAATGCAGTAATCATTGGAAATAATCAAACCGCAGATAAAATTTTTAATTCTTTCTATAAGCACCCTCTGTTAGGTTATCGACTCGTAGGATATTATTCTAATACACCTGCTGAAAAGTCGTTCGAGATTAGCAATTTAAAATATTTAGGTAATCTTGATGATGTGCCTGATAATATTGTAGAAAAGAATATCGAATTAATCCTTATCGCTCTGAGTTATGATGAGCATCCGAGTCTATATAAACTTGTGCAAGAATGTGAAGGTGTCAATGTTGAATTCATGATGGTTCCGGATATGCTTGAAATTATGACAGGGGGGATGAAGATCGAAGAGATTGAGGGTATTCCTTTTATTAAAATAAAGAGCATTCCGATGACAACATGGGGTAGAATATTTAAACGAACATTTGATATACTGATTTCTTTTTTGTTATTACTCATATTATCGCCATTATTCCTTCTAATTATAATTTTAATTAAGTTCAATTCGAAAGGGCCAGCATTTTTTTTCCAGGATAGAATTGGACTTGATGGTCAAAGTTTTAAGATGATTAAATTCCGTTCGATGGTCGTTGGAGCTGAAAAATATGATGAAGAAGCTGGACTAGGTATTCAAAATGATCCCAGACAAACAAGAATTGGAAAATTGTTAAGACGGATGAGCTTAGATGAATTGCCACAGTTAATAAATGTACTGAAAGGGGAGATGAGTCTTGTTGGACCTAGACCCGAACGCCCTTATTTTGTAGAACAATTTAAAAATCTTGTACCGAAATATTTAGATAGGCATCGAGTAAAAACCGGTATGACCGGATGGGCACAGGTAAATGGATTTCGTGGTGATTCATCTCTTGAAGAAAGAATTAAGTTTGATATTTACTATATAGAAAATTGGTCGTTCTGGTTTGATATAAAAATCCTTTTGAGGACAATAAAAGCGGTTTTTTAATTTATGATTACACTCTTTATTTTTTATATACATGTCATTGCGGCGGTAACAATTTTCACTAAACGGTGGCAGGAGGGTGATGTAAAAGAAGGATTATTAGGTATAGGATTTTTAGTATTAATATTTTCCGTTGGTTGGTCTATTTCGACATTTATTTTAAAACTATTTGTAAACGAAAAAGGATTAGGGATATGGTTCGATCGGGATACTATGTCTCTTACACTTCTAGTTATTATGGAAGCAATGTTTTTCTATTTTCAATTAATAAGAAAACAGAAGACGAAGTTAACTATATAAATATCACTGAGAAGAATACTGATCGCCGGAAGCAGTGCAAATCG
>JBBIRP010000022.1:14675-17815 GCA_037441745.1 Ignavibacteriales bacterium | reverse complement strand
ACGTAATATTATTGCAAGTAATTCAGCATCTGTAAGCGCAGCCGGACCATTTTTCATAAATTTTTCCCGCGGTCGTTCTTCACGATGCCATTTGGTAATCGCAGAGTGAAACGCAGATGACTCACTCACCTTTTTAATTTGTTTCATTTTTTCATTCTCCCTCCATTTTATTTATCGGCTATTCAGATAATTTCTGTATCTCTCCGTTAAGATATTGTAATATGTGCATTTCTGTATTTACCCTTCCATTTTCGAATTTAATTCTCCCATGCAAACCAGGATAAGATTTGACACGACTCAATGCTTCTTTCAATTTATTTCTTGTATTCGCTCCATCATTAATTTCGTGCACAAGTAAGTGCATGATATCATATCCAATCAGAGAGTACTTGCTCGGATGTTTCTTTTGTTTTTCAAAATAAACTTTATCGAACTCTCGAAATACTGGATCATTTTCATTGTAGTATGAATCAGCTTGAAAAATTAAACCGTTCAGATAAGTTTTATTCATCTCTAATTGTTGAAGAGCAAACCATTCATTATTGCCAAGAAGTTGTGTTTCTATATTAAAATATTTTATTTGTGGGGCAATAACTCCGATATCCTCTGGATCGGCAATAGAAATGAATAAACAATCAATTGAACGTAGAGGGATTTCAAGATTGTCGCTGTTCAATTCTTTTCCCATAATCTTAAAACCTGCTTTTCGAATATTTCTAAATTGTTCGCTCAGATCGGATGAACTCTTTGTATAATATTCAAATGAAACAATCCTGGCACCTAATTTTTTTACCTCCAGCTCGAAACTCTCAGCTAATAATCTGCTACTTAAATCAGAAGATGATAAAATACCAACATTCTTAAAGCCTCGTTTTTTGATAGCGTACTTTGCCATAAGTCTTCCACGATTCAAGATATCCGTATTGAATTGATAAATATTCTCTCCAATACCTGCTATACCATTTGCTGAGGCAATTGGAACTATTAAAGGAACATCAAACTTGGATGCTACCCTCGCACATGATGTTGCAATATTACTGTATAACGGACCAACTATTACAAATACATCGTTCATTCTTGCTAATTCCTTTACTGCATCAGTGGCTTTATTCGAATCACGTTCATCATCACGCACTTCAAGATGTATTATATTCGACCATTCTGATTTATTTCTTGATTTTTCTAAAGCTATCATCATACCTTGAAGCAATTCCTCTGAAATCGTCTTTGATGTATTTTCCAAGTGATTTTTTCGCATTAATGGAAGAACAACACCTATTTTAAATACTCTACTCGAATTTAATACTTTCTCTAATGAACGAGCTCGATCTAAATATTTACTATGTGTATTGCGATTAATAATTCCATCTAAAAGTTCTTCAGTCTTTTGCTTCTCTCCTTCTTGTAAGAATTTCTTGGCTAATAGTAACGAAAGGTGATCTTTAACATCCTCATTTTTTATTGCACTTATTAATCGAAGTATATGCTCGATTGAAACAGGCTCATATATAAGCGATTCAAATAATGAAGAAGCTATTTCATAAGTTTTTTCATTATCGGTAGTTTCTAAACAACGTACAAGGTTTTCGGCTGATTCATCAAAGTATTGTTGCATTAATTTATTAAGAGCTATTATATAAAATACATCACCCCTATAATTTGTATATGGAAATTTCTTTAAAAATTCATTCATAAGGATTACAGAAGAATTGTATTGTTTCATGCAATACAGCGTTTTACCTGCCATAAGATATGCTGCGGTCGTTCGCTGATGTATTGGTTTTTGATTCAGTAGAAAATTAAAAATTGTAAATGCTTCAGAATATTTCCTCTCTCTGAACAACATCAAAGCTTTCGAAAATTTATCTTCGGCATTAGCGTCATAGCGGAAATTATTTTGAGGATAGGAAACGCTGAGTAAAATAGGTATCAGAAACAATAATAGCAATATTTTTTTGAGAAAACTCATGTAGATGCATTGAACATAATAAAGAATAATAAATTAATCAAACTAAAATCTAAAAATCTCTTTGCATTGCTTTTGAACCTACGATAATTGAAACAAAACCTGTAGATAATGACAAAATAACTAACGTAGAAAGTGCATATAGTAAACTCGAAATCTTAAACGGAATCGATTTTAATATGTACGAGAAAAAACTGTGTAATGGCATAAAAAGAATTGCCACCATTAAGGTTAAGTATATAATACTTAATAAAAATGTAACTGTTGCACTCTGAGATGATGCAACACGTATCGGGTTCCTTTCCTTGAAGTTTGCAAAGAAACTTCCCGCTCCCATATTAAGACTAACAAATGCAAAGGATATACTAACCATAATTATGACAGCTGAATTAATTAACAGCGAATATTCTATTAATGAATGATGAGAAAAAATCACAAGTAAAACACTTATGACAGTTATAATTGTAAACCAGATAAGATATTTCAACCAAAATATTTTACTCCGCTTAATAGGAGATGTAAAGATTGACCAACAACTCAATCCTTCTATGCTAATACTTGGAAAAACAAATCTTAATGAAATTGATGATATCAAAAATGCATTGAATAGAAGTACAACCATATATGATACCGTTTGTAAAAAAGGCATATTCTGTTTAAGATTTATATTTGCGATACTGATAAGAAAAATCAGGATTAAAATCGTTATGATTCCCAAATGTATCCATTGGCTGGGTTCTCGTATAAATTGCCAGAATTCTTTTTTCAGCAGTACGCCAGTCTGAGGATTTACAATCGATGGTCTATCAAAAGAGAAATATTTCGTCAACAAAATATTTTGTTTCTGCTTTGTTACAAAATTTAATGAAGCCAACCAGCTCTGATAAAACAATTTCTTACCAACATAAATCATAATACAAAATATCATGACTGCTGTTATGAGAACTAAGATAGTGTAGAACGTTGCATATTCACTTTCACCGCGAGTTGTCCAATAAAATGATTCAGCAATCCAATAATTTGGGAGATACTTCGTTATTGGAGGGTCAAGATAACCGAAATACTGATCAAGATGTGGAAAATGTTGTAAAACCCTGGCAACGACCTTTAGAGGACTTGTAATAGTAAAATAAATAGAAACAGCACCTAAATAGAAAAAGACTAAAAGTGCGAT
>JBBIRP010000022.1:0-14663 GCA_037441745.1 Ignavibacteriales bacterium | reverse complement strand
GGCATATCTTACAATTACCAAAAGTAAAATTACAGCTAAGCATCCTGAGATTAGCATGAAGGGTAGCAACATTAAAAACATTGCATTTAGATAAAACATCCATTGCATATGAAAATGAGCGCCATAACCAAGGAGTACGGTAAAAGCAATTAAGAAAAATGCGGTAGAACTATAAAAGAAATTATCGAAAAATTTTATAACGAATAATTGTGTATGTGAAATTGGTTTTGTTAAATAATAAGTCATTTCTGGGGAGCGATAAAATGTTGCATATGAAACGATTATATTGCCAACATTAATCGATAAGAAATATACAAACAATAACATCGATAGGAATCTATGGAATAAGAATGAACCAATTTTTGCAGTATCAAGTAGATAATTAGTTATCGTACGTGTAGCAAAATAAGCCCCTAATGCAAAACCACCGAACACGAGAATAGTCGTAGTAATTTTAACAATATTTGTTGGACTTAATTCAAGGGATATTTTTTGTAACGCCTGGAGTTTAAAAGATATAATATGAAAAAAAATTTTCATTTTGTTAATTCTAAAAATAACGACTCAAACTTACCATCCATTTTATTTTTCATAATTTTTAGAACATCTGTTTTATCTTCAAAAATAAGACGCCCATCTTTGATTATTCCAATACGGTTACATAATTCTTCTGCAACCTGCAAGCTATGCGTTGACATAAATATTGCCATTCCCTCTTTTGATTTTTGCTTTAAAACTTCTTTCACAATATGTAAACTTCGAGGGTCGAGCCCAACCATCGGTTCATCAATGATAAGAACCTTTGCACCGTGTAAGAGAGCAGATGCTATCACCACTCGCTGTCTCATGCCCTGAGAATAAGTTTCTGTGCGTTCATCAATCCATTTACCTATTTCAAATAAGTTTATCAAATCATCAATTTTTCTAGTAGCGATATTATGATCGAGCTTGAAGAGACCCGCGCTGAAAAACAAAAATTCTCTACCTGTTAATTTTTCATATAGAAAAGGTTGGTCGGGAATATATCCTATTCTCATCTTTGCTTCAATCGGTTCAGTTTGTACATTGAATCCATCAATAAAAATTGAACCACTTGTTGGAGAGAATAATCCAACCATCATTTTTATGGTAGTAGTTTTTCCAGCACCATTTGGACCAAGGAAACCGTAAAATTCTCCTGCTTTAATTTCGATATTTAAATCATCAACAGCAATAATTTTATTGAATTTCTTAGTAACGTGAGATATTTTAATCATGTTTTTTTATATATTTTTTAAATGTTTAAAATATTTTCGAAAGATGCAAGATTGGAAATATATCATTGGTTTTGTATATTGCATTTCAAAATAAACGAATATTTTTTAAATAAATTGCTGAAGTGGCGGAATTGGCAGACGCGCTGGACTCAAAATCCAGTCCGGCTCACCCCGGGTGTGGGTTCAACTCCCACCTTCAGCACTCTTCACCTAACAACGATTGCTTGCACTCAATCAAATAATCCATCACCATACACATCAAATCATCTAATAATTTTAATTATAAAAAATTAAACAGCTTTATGAAAAAAATATTAACCTTATCCATTCTATTTATAATTTTAGTGTCTAAACTATTCTCACAAATAGAACAAGATATTCTTTTCTACGACGATTTCACACAATACCAGAACGGTTCAGACGGCAGTCCAAATTGGCACGTTATTAAAGGAGATTGGCAAGTTGTAGATGGAAAATATCTTCAGCAGAATAGTAATTATGATTGTGCGAGTATGATAGATTTTTATCTTCCCAACTCATTCAAACTGGAAGCAGAATTTGAGTTATTGGATGGGGATTTAGGGGTCGGATTTATTTTTTCATCTTTCGGATCTGATGATATTTCAATCTCTCAAATGGTTCGATTCGACGGGAACGGAATATTCATAATGGGATATTTTCAAAATGCAGAATTCAATACATCATCTTCCTGCATTGTGAAAAAGATATTACAAAATACAAAACACCAACTAACACTTATCGTCGATCGACAAAAGAGTAGTTATAGTTGCTACTTTGATAACGAAAAAATCCAAACAGACGTACCACTAATCTTTCCAACAGGATATTGTGGTTTACAATCATCTATTGGAAAAATACGTTTTAATTACGTCAAACTTACACGATTTACCGAGAAAATTAATGCAAATGAATTAAATTGGGTTCGGAACTTCGCAATTGATCAGCACGGTTTATTTTTTATTCCTGACGAACATGAAGGGCTGATCAAAATTATGAACAACGAAGGAAAATTGGAACGAACGATTGGTACACCAACCACAACAAAAGGACAACTTGATAAACCCTGTGCTGTATGCATATTAAACGATTCTAACATTTTTGTTGTGGATAGAGGTAAAAATAGAATTCATTGTTTTGATTACGATGGAAAATGGATACGTTCGTTTGGGAGCAAAGGAAACGGTTCAGGTGAGTTCGACGATCCAATTTCAATAATATCTAACATTGATGAACAAATATTTATCGTCGATAAGAATAACAATCGTGTACAGGTCTTCAATAACAATTTTATCCCAATTATGCAGTTTGGCAACGATATGCTTATAAAACCACAGGATATCGCTGTCAAAGATTCGAATCTTTTCGTTATCAACACCGGTAAAAGCCAAATTGAGTGGTTTCATTGGACTGGAAACAATGCAATCCATTATAAATCAATAAGTTATGGTGGAGGTGAGGGAAGAGGAATCGCATACGATAAAAACAAAATCTATCTTAGTCTTGTAAATGAAGTTCGTTTGTACGACACAAGCGGTACGATGTTAAAAAAATTCTTCGGGAGAGAACTAAATTTCATTTATCCTCAAGGAATAAAATTAGATGAATTCGGTAATTTATTTATTGCAGATTACTTTTATGGAAGAATTATAAGAACTTCCGCCGATTTATTAGATCCTCAACCAGCGACCAAATTTACCGATAATAATGAAGTCATAATTCGTTGGACAAGTTTCACTCGTGATTCTGGTTCATGCATTCTTTATCAAAACGATAATCCTATAGACACATTCTATGAAAGTAATCAAAATAGAGACCACGTAATTAAAATAAACAATTTATTACCTTCGAGTACATACAGATATAGAATAAGACCAACTTTAATAACAATTCCTCGAATAAAAAACCATTCAAGATTTTATACATTCAGAACACCACCGGAAGATCGCGGCAAAGAATTTGTACAACTACCTATGGCTACATTACTTTTTACAAACGTCACTGATGATTCTAAAATTCAAGAAGGATTACCGCAACCTAAACCGTTATCTTCAACAGAGATCAAACGAATCATAGATCAAATTAACGATGGTATAAAATTTTATTGGATAAATTCAGGGATGAAGCTATTTATCGACAACAAAATAATAATCATAGATGATAAATTAAAACGATCTGAGGTATATGGCACAGAGTGGTGGTACCCACCTAGAGAAAGTGTATTTGTAAAATATCTAAAAATGAATGGTCAGGAATTGAAAAATTTTTCTAGCTTCCTATACCTAACATGTACTCAAGAATATGACACAACCTTAAAAAATTTTGTTCTTGCCGGGAAAGGTGGTGGTTTTACGAATGGAGTTGGTACAGGTAATGGTTATGGGATATCATGGTGGGATGTAACAAAAACAAACCACAATGCGGGAAACAATTGGTTAATGGTTCATGAGTTCAATCATCAGCTAGATGATATCTTTCTAACAAGTGGTTACCCTGAATATTGGTTCAATCACATCTCGCCGACAATTGGTACAGCTGATAAATTTGGAGAACACTTTGATGCTAACGCATTCATTTTGCATATGGTACCACAAGAAGAATGGTACGATTTGAAATATACAACAATTTTAAAAACAATCGATACTGATCAGGATGGAATTCCTGATAATGACCTACGACTTCCACTAGATGAAGTCAGATTGAATAGTAATCCCTTATCTATCGATAGTGATGGTGATGGAATTAGCGATTTCGATGAGTTAAAAAATTCAAATTGGATTACTGAAGGTTGGGGAGAAACTTATGGTGGCAACGCCTTTTTCCCTAAATTAAACAATCAAGATTCCGATGGAGATGGCATAAACGATAAAGAAGACGAATATCCTTGCTATGCTTTAAAGTCTCAGATACTTTATAGTCAAAATTATTTACAATTAAGTCGCTTAATCGACTTTGTCGATGAAAGAACAACCGCCACTGTTTTTAGCGGTTGGAACTACGATTCACTTTATTTTACATTTGAGATGAACAAACTTGTCCCAATAAAAATAATGCTCGATGCGGATGCTAATGGTTGGTTCCTCGGTAGAGAAAATTATTTAATAATTCTGACCCACAAAAATGATTCAATAGTAAATATCAAAGTACAAATTTTTGATGGAACTGATCCATACAAGTGGCCACATATTAATGAAACCTTAGGGGAGATAAATGTCGTCACTGCAAGATTGCTAAAAAACGAAAATCATTTTCAGATTACAGTAGCAATACCCAAAAGTAAGGAAACTGGTTTATTCTTACATGAAAACAAAAAGATTTCGATTTCTATAGGATTCAAATACCAACTTGATAAGAATGGAAATGAACGTTATGTTGACATTTTTGAGCCAAATCGTTTGGTAGATTTCATTTTGAAAAAATAAAAGCCAGGAATTAGACCTGGCTTTTATATAAGAAATAAATTATTGTTTATTTTACTTACTACGTTGACTATACCATCCTGGTATTGGATCTTTTGAAATATAAAAAGATGCGGAGGTATTTAAAAGCTCAGGCTCTGGATTACCTCCAGCATCAAATTGACCTAGATCATTAGCATATCTTGCAAGTGAGTACCATTCGGGTATAAAGCCTGCTGAAACATTGTTGTCGTAACGAGGCTCACTCCATTTATAAGGTTGTAGCACGTAATATCCACCTTGCGGCCAAATTTGAAAGTACTGGTTGGCATAATTTGCAGAATCGGGAACAACGAAATTTCCCCATCTAACAACATCTATTATTTTCTTTTCGAACTTAAGAAATCTATTATTAAATCTATCGAATTCCTCACTATATTTTACTAATCGGATTTCGCCTGTACTCAACAAATCCCATAAGACAGGTCGTACACCAAATGTGCGAGTTGCAGTAGTATCATAATAATATCCTATGTTGGCATTAATGACATTGACCTGACCTGGAGCAAGTTTTGTATGATTAACAAATTTAATACTATCGCTATTGATGATAGTAAATCCACCGGGAACGATAGGTTTGGTTTCAATCCCAAATTGAAAAAGGAGTGCAGGATCAAACATTACATAGCCAGTGTCGATTTTCACAAACACACTATAATTAATAGTTCCCGTTGCGAGATCGAAGAAAAATTCTTTTCTCTTTGCAAGGATTTCGAGAACATAATGCTCAAGCACACGTACATTTGGTGGATTTAAATGGGAACTATATAGATGTGAAGCTGTTGGAGAATTTGGCATTGGGAACCAACTTTCTCCACCATCAAATGTTCTAAGTATTGTTCCATTTTCACCGTAAGCAAAACCCCGCAGGCTATCGGCAAAATTAACATTATATAAATTTACGTTTGTGTTACTTTCTTTTTGTTCCCACGTAGCACCCCAATTTGTAGTTTTCAGGATAATTCCATTGTCACCTACTACCCAACCCCAAAGACGATTGTATCCTGCCTCATCCTTAAAAAATACATCTCTAAATGTTGTATTTATGTTATTAGGAGGATCTTGAGCAGTCCATATTTCACCTTTCGATTTGGAAAATAAAATGGCTCCTTTTTCACCAACCACCCAGCCTGTATCGTTTATAAATGTCACACCATAAAAATTTGCTTTTAAGAATTGATCGGGTGGGTTTTTTGGTTCCCACACTCTTGCTCGTGTTGATCTCAGTAAAATACCAGAATCACCTACTGTATATGCTAAACCAGATCTATAATACACAGAATGAAGGTTATATGGAATACGGTTATTACTATAGAATGACCATGTATTCCCACGATTCGATGAGTATAAGATGGTTCCACTATCACCCACAATATAACCGGCTTTATTAGGGATGGGTAAAAACATAATGTCGTTCAAATTTTTCTTTGCAGTATCAGGATTTGCAATTTAATAATCCGATGCAGCAATTGTTCCATCTGATAATCTGGTTAATTTAACAATAGTACCATTATCGCCAACCACTAATCCTGTATCAGTCAATGGAAAACTGACAGAATTTAAATTTACGTTTGTTGGAGATGTAACATTTTGCCAAGTTAAACCATCGTTATCTGTGTATAAAATCGTTCCCTGTTCACCAACAACAGCTGATATGGCTGGATAAGATTGCTCCATCCAATTTAAAGTTCGTAACGATGGATTATAGATTTCGATCCATGAATACGCATAATATTGATGAGGTGGAATAGTAAATATTTCTGAGATAATCAGGTCTTTACCACTAGGTCGCTGTGGTTTAGCGGGTGTATCAGTGAATAATTCACAACCTGAAAAGATTGAAATAATTAGGATAGAAATTAAAAACAGGTAAACAAACGATTTCATTATATTCTCCATTTTAATAACGAATGAATTCGGACTCGTCAAAATTGAATTTCAAATGTGAATGAATGAGTCCCTGGTAAATATTTAAAATAATTGTATCCGTAATCTAAAGAACCATTTAAACCTAATGTACTTAATTTAACACCGAAGCCACCAGTTACACTTTCTTGATCATAAGCAAATTTCCAACCCCCTCGTAGCGCAACCAAATTGTTAAAAACGTATTCGGCACCAAGGTTATATTGTTCCTCAGCATCGTTCAAACGTGCAATTTGAAAAGTTGATACGACTTGATTGTTCGCATCTTTAAATACATCAACTAACACACCAAATTTTAGAGCCGTAGGTAAGGAATATTGTTCCTGAAGGAATTTTATATCTTTACCTATATTAACCAACGATACACCGAGCCGTGTACGAAGCATTGGAATATCATAGAGTGTACCGATATCAAACGCGAATGTAGATGCACCAACTTCTGTATTGAAAAGATACGATCGTATGTATTTTCCATTTATTCCAACCCTAAATTGGTCTGTTACCTGACGAGCGTATGCAATGCTAAAAGCGTAATCACTTGCTCTGAAATTTCTTCCTGTTCCCTCGGGAAATGCAGGGGTTGTTTCGATCATATCATCGGTTACTAACATTGTAACACTTGCTCCAATTGCACCTATTCCTGGAAAATTCTTTACTGCACCTGCAAATGAATGTTGAATATCTGCAAACCAAGCAGTATATGAGAAACCAACACCGATATCATCCACAGATAGAATACCAGCGGGATTAAACGCAATTGAAGACACACCTTCTGCAACTGCTACTTGAGCTCCACCAATTCCGATTGCACGTGCACTAGTTGGTATTTTCAAAAATTGTTCCGAGACAACACCTGATCTATTTCCCGCATAACATAAAGATACTATAACCATCACCAAGATAGTTAAGATTGTTATTTTTAATTTAATTCCATGTTTCATAATCAGTCTCCTTAAATCGCTTTTCATCGGATTAAAACAAATTTACCGATTTGTGTACCAAAATCAGATTCAACACTAAAGACATAGACCCCACTTGCTAAGGCTCTATTACTTTCACTCAATAAATCCCAATCAATCTCACCTCTATCTGGTGAGTAATTGTCAATAACAACATTGCCTTTCCTATATCCAGCCGATGGCGTATTTTCTATGGTAGTGATAAGATCCCCAACAAGTGAAAAGATTCGAAGTGTCCATTGGCCTTTTGGCATATGTATGAATTTAATTTTCCTCTTATTTTCATTCCAGTATTTTGCTAATCCTTCCCATCCTCCACTTTCATAAGTATACTCTTCATCTACACGGTAAGGGTTTGGAACAGCTAAGACTTTACCAATTTCAGACGAGGGAGCGAAAGGTAAATCTATTTTTACTCTATTTTCACGTATACCCGATTCAGTGTTCTCAGAATACAAAGTATCGTATCGCACATCACCATTCTCAAGTTTTATTGGAATAATTGCTACATCTGGTAAACCAAATGATGTTACCGCATACCAATATCGTTTACCACGAACGAGGGGTGAATCTACATATGTGGAATCTAAATATTTAGCTACTAAACTATCAATCGACTTTATATCCTTGGCAGAATCGGGGATTGAATATTCTCTTAATAATGTAAAGCTGCTAATTTGTGGATCGTCTCCTATATCTTCACTTCTATAAAGTCTAAATCCTGAAAATATTCTTCCACCAGGCAACGAATCACCAATGCATCTGTGGGGTGGGATTCCACAAGGTGGATTTACACGACGCCAATGATCTGAATCGAAACCTTGCGCAATTTTATTTGAATCATCCCATACAGAAAATGGACCACCGGGGTTTCCAAAGATATCCATATGGGGGTACCATCGCAACCTTATCCCCCTTGCAGGTGAAGGTAACGTATCAAGTTCAAGCTTTGGTGAAATAGGTTCAATTGGTGTTACATAACCTCTTGAGTATAATTTAATAGCATCCTGAGCATTTTCTTTTAAACTATTTGCACCTTCAAATACACCATATCCTGAAATTAATGCTACCGATATTTTGAGTGTATCGCCTGGCTTCAAATCATCGAATGGACCAAAGCTAAAATAAAATCTTGTATCCGAAAGTTGTGTCGGATCTTGGTTTACATCAATATCTTGTGTAAAAGCACTCCCATCCATCCAAGTATAAATAATAGAATCGTTTGTTCCAGGATCAATATGATCTGGTGTTGTAAAATCAGCCCAGTGCCAAATGAATCGTATTGAATCTAACGCTTTTGGTGTTCCTAAAACTGTTATTCCAACAGGAGTAGATCCTCTATCTATTGGATTGTGTGTATAGGCTGTGCGTAACGATTCCATATAAGCAGTGTAATTATTTTGATAGTACGCTGGTATGTTAACTGGACCTAGATCACAATCGGCAAAAAAACCGACCCAAACATCTTTTATTACTTTTCGCCCTACATTAACGAAATAATAATCAAATGGTAAAATCCCTTCTGCAAATTTACTATCCCAAGCGTATGATTTTTGGATCACTTTAATTCCCATCTGCACGTGCCCTGGAATGCTATTTCTCCTTACTGTGTCAGTTCCTCCACAGTACAAATCATTATGTGAAACTGCGGCATAATCTTCATCAACATGTGGTTCACCATGATCAGGTATGCCATTTTTCTCGGTGTAAATATCTGCATTGTTTTTATATGGTTGAGAACCATCTGGATTTGGATGACATTTATCTCTTGTTCCAGGATCATAATTATCACCGGCAGGATCAGGATTTTTAATAGGATCGAATGGTTTTCCATCACAACTTACTTCATAGGAATCAGCAAAACCATCTGAGCCAACATCATCGATTAGTGGATTCCAATCCCCATCATTATCGAATCCATCAAGATCGTCTTCGTCAATTAAACCATCACCGTCGTCATGAATACCTCTAAGATTTGGGACACGGACTTTTTCTCCTTTGACATTATAAATTATTGTATCACGAATCGACGTCTGCCAAAATCTTTCACGCCAGCGGTGTGCATATTCAGTTACAATTTCTTTTCTTGCATCCCATCCATTATAACCTTCTGAAACACGTATTTGTCCATCTATTTTACCCCCAATGCGTGGTCCTGCCCCATACACATGTTCAACGCCAGAACCCGCGGGATATTCCAAACCAAAACCATCTGGGGTTCTAGTATTATCCCCATCCCAAGCTTGTAAACCAAATGTCATTTGGTCACTTAACCATACACGCATATTAAAACCTTGTTTCACACGCTTTGCCCAGTTTACAGTTACCTTAGATAGATTATTACTTTTTTTATCTTTTATTGATGACTGTAGAAACGAAATACTTAAGAAAGTCATCAATAAAATTACAATTATCTTTTTCATATATTGAAGTCCTTTTGATATCATATTTTTATCAATCCCAATTTAATTTTACACCAAATAGAATCTGCCTTGGTGGCTCGAAATTTGTCGGGTCAAGTAGATCATGTTCAGCCCTGAACCATGGAAGAACAATACCGGATGTCGGATTATTCGGATCAATATCTCCATACTTATAAACTTCGTTTGTGAGATTATAAATAGCACCTCTATATGGATTTTTTCTATTCAATAGATTAGTTACATCAAGTGTCAGTAATAAATTTAGCTTCTGCATAATTTGAATGCCTTTGTAAATTGATAAATTCACTGTAGTTGTATAAGGTGCAGTTTGACTATTGATAAGATACACATTCCTAGCAGTGACCCGACTTCCTTGGAACCCATTGTATGGGAAACCACTTCCATAACTCCATGTAACTGAGATACCGTAGTTGTTTAAGTAAGGAATACCTAATGTAGGTTCTTCTCTGGGACCAACTCTATAAGTTGCAAAAATATTTGCAGTATGATTCTGATCCCAATCGAGCCTTGTTTCTCGCGGTAGTTGGAATTCAGGTTGATAAATAGATGCTAATGGATTCGATGACCTACCTTTTACTATCTGATATGAATAACTGACTGCTGTTGAAAAATTCCCTGAGATTGATTGATTCAATGTAACCTCAAATCCACGAGCACTTGCATAATCAAGATTTTTGTAAATATTATAATCGCCTCGACTCACAATTGTAGCATAATCAAAAATGTCTTTGTAGAAGGCATGAACTGCAAATGCCATATCATCTGTAAATTGATCCTCAAAACCCGCTTCATATGCAACTGTTCTCTGAGGTTTTAATGATGGATTTCCAATCCATGAACCCGTATTGGGGATATATGGATCGCGATAATAGTTATCTCTATCTGGAAATTGTAAGAAGTGACCATAATTGAAATAGAAGACAATTCTATCAGTTACAGGGTATCCAATAGAGAGACGAGGGCTAAAATAGCCGTGAGTTAGATAGTACCAAAAGCGAGCGCCATCGTTTAAACCTCTGCCTTCGTAGATACGAGCAAATGTTTCTTTACCTGTTGTTAAATCTATCGTTTTCCCGTACTCAACGTTGTAGACCCATTCGGGGTCCGGCTTTCCTTCAATCGTGTCGATCCAGAGGTATCTTGCTTTCCATGCTGAAAGCCAATTGTTATCATACACTTGTCTTCCTATATCAAGATAATCATACCTTAATCCAACATGAAGGTTTAAGCCAGCAAACTCTATATTATCTTGGAGGTAGAATCCACCACGATTGGGATAATTATTCAAGTGCCATCTATATTTTCCATAACCAGGATAATCACCATGTTGAAATTCAGGGTCTGGATTTGGTGGAGTTCTCGTATTTCCTTCAGCGTCATCATAAGGAACCATTGGATACTGGATTTCTGTTGAATTGATCTCTTCATAATGTGCTTCAAATCCAGTCTTCAATAAATGCAAAGGATGAACTTGCGTATTGAAATCAAATCTAACTGAATAAACATTTGTTAGAGATTTATACCATCGTTGACCGGTTCCTAAATCGACAAAGAAATCTCCATTGACATCTAATTTTTCCCAAGCGGAGGAATAATCTGGGGGTATAATTCCAGCTATATCGTTACCATCTCGATTTTCTAACTTTGCAAAATAAATTCTGAAAAACGAGTTAGCTCCAAAAAAGTGCTGCCAAGATAAATTGTGTTGAACCGATAAACTTGCACCTAATGCAGAAGAATCGGCTCTATATTTCCAGTCCTTGTAATAACCATGACTCGTTGAGAGAGACGCTCTATAACCATAACTGATTTGATCATTCCCACTTAAATCATACTTTAATTTACTATTGAATGTGAATGAGTTGTTTTGATTATCTCTGAATTTAAAACCTAAACCATTAAGAAGACCACCTAAGAACCCATTGAGCTCAACCTTCCTTGAAATGGGGTTATAAAATTCATTGTGTGAATATTTATACGGTCCATCACTTCTATTCATATCTGCACTTATAAAAAATGTTAGAGACCCAGGTATCTTCACACCAAGTCCGGGCATAACATACTTGGTTAGAGGTTCAGGACCACCAAAGGTGAACGAGCTATATGCTTCATTTTGGTTATCATTGAAAATACGATCGGTTCGTCCCTGAATAGAACCACTATAGCGTTCGGAACCAGATTTTGTAACAATATTGATAACACCCGATTGTGCATTACCATAATCGGCATCAAAACCGCTTGTTTGAACACTTACGGATTGAATCGCATTTGCAGATACAGCTAAACCACTTGCACCACCTCCGATTACACCAGATTGAACCCCTGCATATAATTGAGCTAACTGAGCATTAGCACTATTTGTCGCGAGCAATTCTCCAGAATTACCAACGATGCTATTAGTAGGGACACCATCAACTAAATATTGAACTTCATTTGCACGACCTCCACGCAAGAAAAGATTGTTGCCTTGTTTAACAACACCGGCCTGTAATTTCAAGACATCTTCGACACTTTTAACATTTGGTATGCTTTGTATTGATTTTTCACTCACCGTCTGAGTAGAAGATGTTGTTAGAGAATTGACAAGTGTTTGGTCGGCGGTAACTACAACACCTTGTAATTGAACTTCGGTTGAAGTTAATTTAAAATTAAGAGGCGTGGTTTCATCTGCTCCTACTTTAACGTTGTTCACTTCGTATGGAGCATATCCAACTTGGCTAGCACGAACTGTATAACTACCGATTGGAATTCCGATGATCGTGTATTTACCATCGATGTCGGTGGTTGCACCCCGGGTCGTGCCTACAACAAGGACGTTCACACCGACAATCGGTTCACCGGATACTGCATCCGTCACTTTACCAACTATTTTACCGGTATTACCTCCGTATAGTACCGTTTCAAACAGAGTTACTAATAAAATCAGAAATAAAGAAAATCGAAGTATATTTTTCATGGCTGTCTCCTCTCTTTCGAAATTCTAAAGTCATATAAAATATGTGCTATTGTTGAATCAACCGCTGGTCTCTGTAAATAGAATAACGGTACACCAAAATATGCAGAATTAAAAGTTATTCCGAGATAACGAATTGAAATTGGTTGATTCTCATAAAAAAATGAATTTGTTTTGGAATCAAATTTATGAATAATTTCACCAAAACCATAGGGATAATTTAACCATATATTTTTCATTCCATCTATCCATCCAGTATCAGCTTTAGCAGAATCAATATAAAGATCAGGATAACCCATTAATCCAATTGCTCTTATAAATCTTTCGTTCTTATCAAATCTGAGTTTTTCAATATCAACATTTATAACATTTCTATAAAACTCATAATCTCGTTGCATATTAAACGAGCTTGATAATTCCCACCCTGACATTATCAAATCACCTCCAACATAACAAAAATCCCGAAGCACTCTCATTCGTGTCAAATCTAAATAATATCCATTCTTATAATTTATAAAAGCATCATTCACAACATCAGCTATATAAATAACTAAAGTATACTTACTTATCTCGCTTCTACTTGGCCATCCAGGTCCATCTGGTGGGTTCTTGCCAGATCTAAAAAATCTTATTGACGTGTCTGGTTTACCTAAACTAATTAATATATCACGATAAAATGAATCGACGGTTGTATAAGATGGATGCGTGATAGTGGGGTTATAAGAATAATCGTAACAATTATTAATGACTAAGATTTTTTCTTGCTTTGGTAAATCAGGTCTTTGGAAGGGAGGGTAAATTGTATAAAAATTGTACCATGCCGTATCCGTAATAGTTCCATCGGGAGCCGCTGTTATTCCTATTGTATCTATCGAACCAAATTCATTCCTTGCCTGAACATAAAAAGTATGATTTGTGGCATATGGATCAGGGAAGTCTTTAGCAAATACATAAGCATATTCTGTTGGACTAAAATCAGACCAAGGAATATATCCACTATCCCGTAACCATATATCTTTATCTACAACCCATCTATAATCAATAGTACGACTATTTGGATCTACTCCTTTAAACGAGAAGTATAATCCATTGAATGTTGGTGTTTTATCCATTAAGACGAAAACTGTATCCTCAGGTCCACTTTCAACGAAACCATGAGGTGGAACAACTTGTGGTGTCCAGAACGAGACTTTGGCTGATACTACAGATGTATCCCCTATATTGTCGATGGCAGACACCTCAAATGTATGAAAGTTGAGAGTATCTTGTGAATCAAAAATGAATGTCCCTGTGTTTGGATTTTCATGAACGGGGAAACTATATCTTACCCTCTGTCCGGTTTGAAGTCGGATTGAATCGGGGTTGGATGCATAAACTCTCACACCGAGAACCAATATTGTATCGCCTCGTTTTAGAGAATCTCTTTGAGAAGGTTGTAATCCCTCTCCTCCTAATATATTAGCAAAGTATTTGTATATACTTGGAATAATTTTGGGGTTCTCTGTTTCAACCATTAGTGCAAACTTTTCAACGATCAAGTTAAGTATTGTATTATATGGTTTGTATTGGAATGGTTCATTCTGACTCAATCTAAAATTCCATCGATACCTAAACCCTACCACATATCCATCAGGATCGTCTCCGACCCA
>JBBIRP010000021.1:8896-18087 GCA_037441745.1 Ignavibacteriales bacterium | reverse complement strand
TCCACTAAGACAGCTAACCGAGCAAATCAGTTCTCTCCAACCATCTGAAATTCTTGTTCAGAAAAGAGATAGGGAGACAATTCAACAAATCTTGAGAGATAACTTCAGTGGACTTTACACGAAGCTTGATGATTGGATCTTCAATTTTGATTATGCCTATGAATTATTGATAAACCATTTTAAAACCCAGACACTCAAAGGATTCGGAATTGAAGATTTTAGATTAGGTATTGTTGCTGCTGGAGCAGTAATGAATTATTTACAAGAAACTCAAAAAGCAAATATCCTCCACATCAAAAAAATTACTCCATACGACATCAGCGATTATGTCAATCTTGATAAATCGACTAAAAGAAATCTTGAGATTACAACATCTATTGGAGGACTCAATGAGGGCTCACTTTTCTGGGTAATCGACCGCACACAAACTCCAATGGGTGGGCGACTTTTAAAAAGATGGATTAATTTCCCACTTCGGCAAATTGACCTAATCAATGCTCGATTAGAAGCTGTTGAGGAGTTAGTAAAAAAATCCGACGTGAGGAAAAAAGCAATGGCAACATTAGCAAACATCGGTGACCTCGAGCGTTTAATTTCTAAAATCTGTACAAACCGTGCAAATCCCCGAGAAGTTGTTTCACTAAAAACAATGCTTACACAAATTACAAATCTCAAATCTCAAATCGAGAAAGTACAAAGTTTAACTTTAAATAAGATTTATAATGGACTTCAACCACTTACCGATGTGTCCAACCAGATAGCAGTCGCATTGAATGACGATCCTCCATTATCACTTACAGATGGTGGGGTAATAAAAAAAGGATACAATAAAGAACTTGATAAACTAAGAGAACTTACAATAAACGTGAAAACATGGATAGCTAATTTACAAAAAATTGAGCGTGAACGCACAGGGATTTCATCATTAAAAGTTGGCTTCAATAATGTTTTTGGCTATTATATTGAAGTCACGCATACTCACAACGACAAAATTCCAAAAGATTATATCCGCAAACAAACATTAGCAAACGCCGAGCGTTTCATCACACCCGAGTTAAAAGAATATGAAGAAAAAATTCTAAATGCTGAAGAAAAAATACTTGCTCTCGAAACAAAGCTCTTTAACGAACTCAGAATGATGATTGCAGAGCATGTTGATGCAATTCAGCAAAACGCAAGACTTATCGCAATGCTCGATTGCTTTACTTCTTTAGCAGATCTAGCAGTTGAATCTGGATACACCAAACCCGATATAAATCAAGGAACAAGAATCGAAATAATTGAAGGTAGGCATCCAGTAATAGAACAACTCCTTCCACCTGGTGATCAATACACACCTAACGATACAGTGATAGACAATGAAAATAATCAAATTATGATTATCACTGGACCGAACATGAGCGGTAAATCGAGCTACTTGAGACAAGTTGGGTTAATTGTTTTATTAGCACAAATTGGCAGTTTTGTTCCTGCTAAACGAGCATCGGTAGGAATTGTGGATAAAATTTACACTCGTGTCGGTGCAAGTGATAACATAACTTCTGGTGAGAGCACATTTCTCGTCGAGATGCACGAGGCAGCGAACATAGTGAACACTGCAACACAAAAAAGTTTAATATTACTTGATGAAGTTGGACGAGGTACTAGCACATTCGATGGCATCAGCATTGCTTGGGCACTTACGGAATATATTCACAATCGCATAGGCGCAAAGACGCTATTTGCAACCCATTATCACGAGTTGAATGAACTAGCAGAATTGTTCCCACGGATAAAAAATCTCAAGGCTGACGTACGTGAGTATGGTGATAAAGTTATATTCCTTCACAAAATTACACCCGGGTTTGCCGACCACTCATACGGTATACAGGTAGCGCAAATGGCAGGACTACCCGATGAGGTAACCGACAGAGCAAAAAAGATTCTCAAAAATCTTGAAGGTTCGGAACTAACTCTCCATGGGGTAACAGAGGACCAAGAACAAAGTACTAGGAACAAAGAGCTAAAAGCAAAGAGCGGCAAGCACAGATCCATAGGTCGCATTGCTCCAACTGAGGTACAATTGACCTTGTTTGAAATGAGAGATGATAAGCTACGAGAAGAAATAAAGAACCTTGATCTTGAAAAAATGACACCTTTGGAAGCACTGCAAAAACTGGCAGAGTTGAAAAAAAAATTATAAAAATTATTTTACATCAATAAAATTTCTAACTTAAATTTTTTATCGTAGTTATTATGAAAACATTATTCTTTCTGGTTTTATTTTTGATGTTTGTTTTTTCTTCAATATTTGGAAAATATCAGGGCAACTCTTTGTTTACTAATTATGACGTTACTCATTATAATCTATCAATATCTTTTGATCTCGAACAAAAAACATTCAACGGAAACATTGAAGTAATCGTTGATATTCTGAAACCGACAAATGAAATTGTTCTGCACGCTTCCAATTCTACACTTAAAATCGATTCTGTTTTTAATTCCAAAGTTCAATTAAATTTTCAACATACATCTAACCAATTAATCATTCAATTTGCATCATCCCTCCATCCTACATCATCAATCAAATTAAAAATATACTACCATGGTATATCTGATTTTAATGGAAATTTCGAAGATGGGGGTGTGTACTTTAGCTCTCACGACAGGGTCGCAACATCGAGTGAACCAACCTTCGCACGCAAATGGTTCCCATGCAAAGATGTCCCATCTGATAAAGCTACGATAAATATCGAAATCACCGTCCCCGAAAGCTTGACCGCTGTATCTGTTGGCAAATTGATTAAAACCGATAAAATTGATGGAAAGACAACATATCATTGGGAATCAAAATATCCGATCGCCACATATCTTATTTCTGTCGCTGCCGCACCTTTTAAGATATTTTCTGAAGACTATGAGTCTAATTCTGGGAAACCATTAAAACTATATTACTACGTATTCCCTGAGGATTCAATCAAAGCGAGAACTGACTTTATCAACACATCAAAAATATTATCATTCTTCGAACACATTTTTGGTGAGTACCCCTTCATTGATGAGAAATTTGGATTTGCAGAAGTTGACGGTGATATGACCATGGAAAACCAAACAATACCAAGTATTCAACAAAGTATGTTTACAGGAGACAGGCAGTACGAATTAACATTAGCCCACGAAACAGCTCACCAATGGATTGGGAATATGATTACACCGATTGATTGGAAACATACATGGCTGAATGAAGGATTTGCAACGTACGCTGAAGCTTTGTATCTCGAAAATCGCAAAGGATCCGAAGCATATCAAAAATACATCAATAGCATGATGTCCATGCCTAAGGGAACTTATGCCGGATCAGTAGTTGGTCAAAGTGATACTTCATTTTGGGATTCTTTCTCACCCCGACAATATTACAAAGGCGCTATTATTCTCCATATGTTGAGAAAAATGTTTGATGATAGCTCTTTCTTCAAATGCCTGAAAGAGTATACTTCTAAATTCAGATATTCCAACGTCCAAACTGAAGATTTTATAAATTTATGTGAAAATGTTTTCGATCAAGATCTTCATTGGTTCTTCGAACAATGGGTATATGCAAATACTGATTCGATAGATAGACCTATTCTTGAATACAAATGGAAAGATTCATTAAGCAATAATTCCTATCATATTACTTTGACAATAGAACAAATAAACAGTCATCCTATTTACAAATTGCCTCTCGATGTTAATATACGTACATCCCAATCATCAACCACATTTACGATTATCGATAGTTTGCAAGTGCAAACTTTTCAATTTAGCGTAGAAAAAAAACCTGAATCAATACTTATTGACCCAGAAAACAAAATTTTTAAAACTATAAAGAGGAAAGAAAATTAATTTCTGTTAATAGATGAATAATAAAAAACATTTGCATTTAATCCATTACTTTGATATATTTTACAAAACAATTTACCTATGGAGAAATAAAATGACGAATAAAATAAGAATACTAATTGGGTTTTTAATAATTGTCAGCATAAACTTATATTCCCAACCTAAAATAGAAGTGATCCCTGGAACTAATTTAGACTTTGGAGATATGTATCGGGGACAGAAATTGGAAAAGATTGTCACTATAAAAAATGTGGGAACTGATACATTACGAATTACCAGCGTAAAAGCACAATGCGGATGCACAGCAACCTTAATGTCAGAAAAAAATTTAGCGCCAAATGATTATGGTCAACTTTCTATTATATTTGATTCTCAAAATTATAATGGGAAAGTCAGTAAACAAGTGTATATAACATCAAATGATACAACCGAACCCAAGATTACAATTCAATTTACTACAAACGTCATTGAAATATTGAAAATAGAACCACCCACCCTGCTTTTTGATGGAGCCAAAGTCGATTCAGTTTACATCAAAACAATAACGATTACAAATCCATCGAAGGATCGTGCAATTAACATACTTTCAACAGAAACAAAATTCGATAATTTAAAAATTACATTGATGAAAAATACCTTAATGCCGGGAGAGCAAACACAACTTCAAGGGGTATTCAAGGCGGTTAAACCCGGCACCTCACAGGGATTAATTACACTAACGATTGATCATCCACTCCAGAAAAAATTTGAAATAAAAGTAATATCTTGGGTAAATAGAAAATAAAGATTCTATGAAAATATTATTGAAGTATCCATTATTCGTAGTACTGATTTTCGCACACTTTCTTTTCGCACAACCAAAATATGAACTCGTCGGGATCCCACGATTGAACAATGGAAAAGATTCATCATATCATCTTGATCTTGGAGAGGTTCCAAACTTTCTTCCTTCAAAACATATCCTCACAATTAAAAATACAGGGAAAGATACATTAATTATCAGAGATGTTGGTGCCTCATGCGGTTGTACCGCTACTTTACTTTCACAAGATCATATAGCACCAAATGATAGTGGAACCCTGTCTATAACATTCGATGCAAAAAGGTTCGAAGGTGTAGTCGAGAAACGCATCACAATGAGAACTAATGATATTTCTCATTCAAAAGTTGAAATAAGACTGAAGGCAAATGTTATCACATTATTAGAAATTGAACCCGAATATATTTTCTTCAAAGCAGTCAAAGACTCAACTTCAACCCAAACATTAACAATAAAGAATGTATCGAAAGATAATATAAAGATTTTATCTCATAAATCCGATAAGGATTTCATACAATCAAAAATATCATCGAATGAAATAAAACCTAACGAAACCGCAACCATTACTATCGAATGCACTCCAAAAATTAGCGGTACATTTAACGGTAATCTTGAAATCAAAACTGACAACGAAAAAATTAAACAATTTCAAGTCCGTTTATTCGGCTGGTCAAAAGATAAAGCTAAAGGGAGTTAAATATAAAATAATTCGATCCAGACATAGTCTGAGTATAGTCTAAGAAGCCAGTTAAACGGGAAGAATCCCATTATTATACCATTCTGTTTACAATTGCTTCACCTTATGTTGCTTTAGTTGATTTGATTTTGTATCATATTTTAATCAGAAACCGACAGTTGAATATATTTAAAAATAAATAAATTCAAGGAGATATAAACTATGAAACCCTGGTATTCATTCCTTCTAATCTCTATTACAATCGTTTTTTTATTTACAATTGATGCACAAGAGTTCGATAAGCTACTTCCCACAGATCCAAACGTAACGATTGGAAAACTCAACAATGGTATAACATACTACATTCGTGTAAATAAGAAACCTGAGAAACGTGCTGAACTAAGATTAGCAGTAAATGTTGGTTCGATATTAGAAGATGATGATCAGCGAGGATTAGCACATTTGTGTGAACACATGGCGTTCAACGGGACAAAAAATTTTAAAAAACAGGAATTGGTCGATTACCTCGAATCAATTGGAATGAGATTCGGTCCAGAGCTAAATGCTTATACAAGTTTCGATGAAACCGTTTACATGCTAACAATTCCGACCGATAAAGACTCGATAATACAAAAAGCATTTCAGGTTCTAGAAGATTGGGCACATAATGTTACTTACGACTCAGCTGAGATCGACAAAGAACGTGGAGTTGTCATCGAAGAGTGGCGGCTTGGTCGGGGCGCTGAGATGAGAATGTTGGATAAGCAGTTGCCAATACTTTTTAAAAATTCACGATACGCCGAACGCTTAACAATTGGTAAAAAAGAAATCCTCGAATCATTTCCACACGAAAGATTAATCCAATATTATAAAGATTGGTATCGACCCGATCTAATGGCAGTTATCGCTGTTGGTGATTTCGAAAAAAATAAAATTGAAAAACTAATCATAGATCATTTTTCAAACATTTCCACAAAATCTAAAACCAAAAGTAGAACGCTTTATGCTATACCTGATCACAAGGAACCGCTGTTTGCCATAGCTTCCGACCCTGAAGCAACTATGTCAAGAGTTGGAGTATATTTTAAACATGAAGTTGAAAAAGAAAAAACGATTGGTGATTTCAGAAGAAGTATAATCAAGGAATTATACGATGGTATGTTAAACGCACGATTGAAAGAATTGACAATCCAGTCTAATCCTCCATTCTTATTTGGTATGTCAAGATCAGGCAGATTTGCGCGAACAAAAGATGTATATATACTAACCGCAACTGTAAAGGACAATGATATAGAACGAGGTTTAGAAGCTCTACTTACTGAAGCAAAAAGAGTTCGCAATTTTGGTTTTACTCCTTCGGAATTGGAACGACAAAAAAACGATTTGCTTCGATCAATCGAACAAAATTATAATGAAAGAGACAAAACAGAATCTCGCAATTTCGTCAATCTTTATGTACAAAATTTTTTGAATGAGGAACCAATTTTGGGTATCGAAAATGAATACGATTTATATAAAAAGATTATTCCCACAATTTCGGTTGAAGATGTAAACAAACTTGCCAGCGAACAAATCACGGAAAACAATCGTGTGATAATGGTTAACTGCCCTGAGAAAAAAGATATCAAAATACCAACAGAAGACAACTTATTAACTGTATTTAATACAGCCAACCAGAAAGAAGTCAAACCTTATGAAGACAAAGTACTCAATGTACCACTTATCGACAAAGTGCCAAAACCTGCCACGATAATCGAAGAGAAAGAACTTAAAGAAATTGGGACTATAGAATGGAAATTATCAAACAGTGTCAGAGTAATCTTAAAACCAACAGATTTTAAGAATGATGAAATCCTTTTATCTGCATTTAGTCCCGGTGGATCTTCACTCGTAGATGATAAAGAGTACTTATCAGCAACTGTTGCATCTCAAATTATAGATGAAAGTGGTTTGGGAAGTTTCGACATTATAACCTTACAGAAAATGCTTCAAGGGAAAATAGTAGAAATATCCCCTTATATCGGTGAACTTGAGGAAGGATTTAACGGCAACTCATCACCAAAAGATTTTGAAACAATGCTACAATTGATTTATTTATATTTCACATCACCTCGAATAGATAGCACGGCATATCTAGCATACTTAGAACGAATGAGAGCCATGTTGAAAAATCGTGACCTTCGACCTGAGACTGCGTTCGAAGATACTATTCAAGTTACAATATCGCAACATCATTTTAGACGACGACCATGGAATGAAACTCTACTGAACGAACTCGACCTACAAAAATCTTTTAATATCTACCGTCAGAGATTTTCAGATGCCAGTGATTTCACGTTCATCATTGACGGAGCTTTTAAACCATCTGATATAAAACCTATCATTCTTACATATCTTGGCGGATTACCATCAAACAATAGAAATGAAAACTGGAAGGATGTGGGGGTTACACCACCTAATGGAATAATAAACAAAACAGTTAAAAAAGGGATAGAACCAAAAAGTTCCGTCAGGATAATTTTTTCAGGACCCTTTGAATGGTCACGTGTAAATCGTCATGCAATCCAATCTATGGTGAGTGTATTAAGGATAAAACTACGTGAAGCTTTGAGGGAAGAAAAAGGTGGAACTTATGGAGTTGGTGTTGGGGTATCAACGTGGCAATATCCAAAACCTGAATATAGAATAACTGTTAGCTGGGGTTGTTCTCCCGACCGCGTTGAAGAGTTAATCAAAACTGCAGTAGAACAAATAGATAGCGTTCAAAAGTTTGGCATATCTGACATTTACATCACAAAGGTTAAAGAATCGCAGCGTCGTGAAAGTGAAGTCAACCTAAAAGAAAATCGATTCTGGCTTAGGTCGTTACAATTTGCATATTTGAATAACGAAGACCCGAGAGATATCCTTAAATACGACGAACTCATTGAGCTAATTAATTCAGACTATATCCAGAAAGCAGCCCAGAAATACTTCAAGATGGATAATTACGTAAAAGTTGTACTTCTCCCAGAAGATAAATAAAACAATAATAATCCCAATAAGAAGGATGAAAGATGTTAATCACAACAACACATACTATTGAAGGTAAAAGAATTATTAAATACTTAGGAATTGTTACAGGTGAAGCGATCTTAGGGGCAAACATTTTCAAAGATTTCTTTGCAGGAATACGAGACATTGTAGGAGGGCGATCTGCTGCTTATGAGGAAGAACTAAGAAAAGCAAAAGATATTGCAATCTCCGAAATGAAACAACAAGCGATTGAACTTGGTGCAAATGCTGTGATTGGCGTTGACCTTGACTATGAGACAGTTGGACAAACAGGCGGCATGCTTATGGTCAGTGCTAGTGGTACGGCCGTATATTTTGAAGGATAAAAATTTTATTTTAATTCAGTTTAAGAATTAATTAAAAAATATTTTAGAACATTAAACTCAAACTAACTAAAATTCTACTCGTAGTCCTTTTATGCTCAAAAGCTCCTTCATAGGAGGTAGATATGCTGATGGTTCTAAAAATTGTCAATGAATGATCGAACAGTACATTATTCTCATCAAATGAATTAACAGTAACTGGAAACTCATATCTAGTTTTTCTAAAACCAATACTCAAATTAGAATTAAACCTTAAGAAACTTTTAGAGAGATAAATTGAATAAACATCACAATCCACGTAATTTGTTATCAATTTATTATAAGATACATTTATGGATGATTGAAGGAGTGGAAGAAATGAATAATATAAATTACCACCGAAATTTCGTGATAATTTTGGATCCTGATTTTTAAAACTATAACCGATAAAAAGCGCCCCACCAAAGTACTTGAATGG
>JBBIRP010000021.1:7470-8886 GCA_037441745.1 Ignavibacteriales bacterium | reverse complement strand
CTTTAAAGTAGTCCTGAATCGCAAACTCTTTCTTGTATCATTATCATTTATGCTATCCACAAACGATTTGAATGTTTCATAATAGATTACGTTTTTTCTTGCATCATAACTTAAATGAAAATCCATTTCACGCATCAGATGATAGCTGGCTGATAGAAAAACACTTGTAAACCTAAATTGATTTTTTGAAACACCAAACTTTGTCATAAACAAATCAACTTCTGCTGATGTAAATAAATTGATTTTTTTAAATATATTGTTTGAGTGTCTAAGATAAATAAATCTTCGATCAATCTTATAATTATTAGTTTGTTGGAAAAAAGATATCATGTTTTCCATACTTACAGTAGCCAAACTATCTACACGGAAAATATAAGCACCAAATTCAAGAAACTTTGGATTGAAACTAAAGTCATTCCAATCTGGTCTTGAACCAACAACGAATCCAAGGGTATATGTTTTAGATATAGTTTCAAAAACTACCCCATCAACAGTACTGAGATTAGATGTCTTCGGATTTAAGAATCTTCCAAGAATAATATAATCTGATTTAGAAAAATCATATTTAAGATTAAGGTCATAAACTTTCAAAGCGGTAAAATAATTATTCGAGATTTTATTCCACTCATTAGCATTATAATTCATAATCGTATATGACGAAAGCGAGAATCTTGTATGAGCAATCCGACTGTAATCAATCTTCAGCGAATGTCTCCAACTCTGATAGGCACTTCCACTTTTATAATTACTCAGCATTGAATATGAATGGACCGAATAACGACCACTAAAATTATTCCCTGGCAGTGAGGATTTTCTTTCGGTTTGACCCAGAGAAAATTCTTGGGGCATAGTGACTGTCTCTTGCATTTTATTATTTAAACCCACACTATCACCTTTGTCAATTACAGAAAATTTGGTATTACTCACAAATGCATAAAATTTATTACCTATCGAAACATTTGGAGCGTTTAATTTTTCACAAGATATCGAAATAGAAGACATAAACTTAACAATAAGCTTCGCAGTACCTGATTTGTTTGTATTAGAATACAATGTATCTCCAATTTGAATACCTTCTGTATCCTCAAACCTTAAATAAGTCATTTGTGAAGATATGTAACTTACAGTACCCTCCTTGACAATTCTAGTGTTCTGAGCTAATAAATTTATTGAACATGAAAATACAATAATAACAAAAAAAATATACTTTAAATTAATAGGTATCATTGTTCAATTTTATTGGATGATTATGAATAATTAATCACCCCCTACCGTTGGGGTGACAGTTATAGCACTCGCTACTCTGATAAATATAACCGCGAACACCTTGATGTTTTGAGTCCATGCTTGTTTTATTGTGTTCATGGCAATTCAAACAATTAAACTCTGAATAGTTACTTTGCACTGTATGACACT
>JBBIRP010000021.1:0-7425 GCA_037441745.1 Ignavibacteriales bacterium | reverse complement strand
TTGGAAAAAATTGATTATCATGGTTAAACGTAGCTGGCTGCCACCCGATCGTATTATGACATTCTTCGCAAGTATTCGGAAATTCAGATGTTATATGATTTGGATTATTTGCGTTCTGAAAATCAGTATTATGACAAGTAATGCAATTCTGCCCTAAGGTTGAGAAATTTCCGTTATGACAACTGTTACAGTTATTAACCTGTGCATGCGCCCCTAATAATGGATATACTGAATTGTGATTTGGAAACAATGCCGGTGACCAATTTGGTGTTGGTGTATGGCAACTATTACAATCTGTAGATATTGCAAGTGCAATATGGTTTGGATTTGTTGATGAATTAAACTCTGTTAAGTGACAATCTGAACAAATCGTACTCGTATACTGATATCCATTTGTATGACATTGAGAGCACTGAGTAACCGAATGCTGTCCAATCAAAGGAAATTCTGAAGTTCCATGGTTAAAGGCTCCGTCTTTTCTACCTGCAGGATGACAGGAATAGCAAGCATTACTTTCATATAAATATCCCTGAACTCCCTGATGTTTTGAATCCATACTTGTCTGGTTATGTTCGTGACAATTTATACAACTGAATACTGCATAATTACTCGGCACCGTGTGACAATCCGAACAAGCATTCCACTTGTCTTTATGTTTTCCTGAGTAGATCGGGAAAAACTGATTATCGTGATCAAATGTGGCTGGTTGCCATCCGTTTGTATTATGACAATCTGCACAGGTAGTCGGAAATGATACTACCTGATGATTCGGATTTGTTGTATTATTATAATCTGTCTGATGACAAGCATAACAATCTGTGGGTGTATTGCTATAACCATTCGAATGACATTGTGAACATTGTGCGTTTGTATGTTTACCAGTCAACGGAAATGCTGTCTGATTATGATCGAAAATTGCTGGCCTCCAGCCATAAATATTATGACATCTTTCACAAGTCGTTGGAAAACCTGCAGCAATGTGATTTGGATTTTGAGTATTTTGAAAATTCGATTGATGGCAAGAGTAACATTGCTTATTCAATCCACCAAAACCTTGACCCTGAATATGACAGGAATAACAATTTGGCAAAGAATGACCACCAACCAATGGAAAGAAACTATGATCAACATTTGTTGCACTCCAGCTGAGAGCATTCAAATTATGACACTCCTGACAATTTGTTAAAAATCCTGCCTGAAGATGATTCGGAGTTTTCGCATTTCGATAATCTTCAGAGTGACAAGAAAAACAATCAACATCTAACGGCTCAAACTTCATATCATTAAATCCTGAATGGCATTGTTTGCATCCTGCAGTCTTATGTGCACCTATTATCGGAAATCTACCAACCTGATGAAGGAGAGAGATATCTCTCACAACCCAAGATTCTGGAGAATGACATCTTGAGCAATTTTCACCAACAGTATTTTGATGAATATCTTTATGGCAGCTTGCACAATTGTTTTTCACTTCAGAAAATATCAGAGATTTATGGCAATACCTGCAATCTGTAATTTGATGCTGCCCAACGAGTGCAAAATTCGTGGTTGAGTGATCAAATTCGACCTTTTTCAGATCAATCTTCCATGTGGTTGTCTGATGACAATTTGAGCAGTCAATATTAAACTTATCACCATGCGGTGACTGAGCCATGATTGCAGAGCTGAACAATAACGTAATCACAATCTTTTTGAATGACAAGATGCGCATTTGAATTCTTCCAATTTATATTTTATAAATGTAATTCCATTCTGCATTATTGAAGGATGACATTTAGAACATTCTAACTTGCTATGTGCTCCCTCGAGTGAAAATTTAGTTTTGTTGTGATCAAATTTTTCTGGTTTCCAGTTATTGAAATAGTGACATCTCAGGCAATCGTTTTTTCCGTCAACTATAAACTGACCAAAATGATTGTCTTTATGACATCCAGTGCACTGATTTTCTAATGATACAAATTTGAATTTTCTCTTGCCATCTTTATCAATTTTATAATGACAATCCCGACACGCAACTTTCGAATGCTTGCCAAATAACTCAAAATTTGTTCCCGAATGATCAAATGAAATAGTTCTCCAGGAAACTGAATTGTGACACTTTTGGCAATTATTACCTGGTAGAAATTTCTCGGTTAACTCTTTGCCATGAACATTTTCGTGACAATCCTGGCAGTCAAATTTTGTAATTCTGAAATGCCAGTCTTTTTCTTTTTTATGACAAGATGCGCACGGAATAGCAAGATGAGCTCCGGTTAAAGAAAATATTAGTTTACTATGGAGCTCAATTGTAAAAAGTGATGGTGAAAAACCTTGTTCATTATGACATTGTTTGCAGTCTGTTATAATATTGTTCTTAATAAAATCACCTTTATGAAAATCCTGATGGCAATCAACACATTTTGCAAACAGCTGTTTGTTGGAAACAGTACCTTTATGACAATCATTACATTTAACAGAATTGTGTTTGCCAATTAAAGGAAATCTTGTCTTTGAATGGTCGAATGCTCCCTGATTCATAACTTTGAAAGACTTAGTCATATGACAGGACTTACAATCTTTTCCAAATGCACCTTTATGAACATCTGAATGACACGGTGAACAATTTGAAAAAGCAAGACCTTTGAACTTAGTGAATTTTTTTCCGTTCTTCATTTCAGCCGGATGACACTTGGCACATTCGACTGATTCGTGAGCGCCAGTTAATTTAAATTGTGTTTTGTCGTGATCGAATTTTTTAACATCATTAAATTTTTCGGTATTATGACAGTAAGCACAGTCATTTCCCAAACTGCCTTTGTGATAGTCTTCATGACAACTAACACAATTATCATTCAAACCCAGAAAAGTTTTCTTTTTCTTTCTCAGTTGAGCATCATTGATAAATTTCTGTTGATGGCATTTTTCACAATCAAGTTTCTGATGTGATCCTGTAAGTGCAAAGCCAGTTTTTGAATGGTCAAATTCTTTCGGATTAAAATTTACTATTCTGAAATTTCCGCCATGATGTTCACTGTGACAGCTCCAGCAATCTTTAGATTTAACTTGTGAAGATGAATGATATCCCTTCCCATCCGAAATCAAATTTTTAATTTCTTTATGACAGTCAAGACATTTTGAGTTTAAAACTTGTTTACCAAGTTCATGGCACTTAGTGCAGTTGCTTAATCCTTCAAGATGAGAATGAAATGAAGTTAATTCGCCTGGGGAAATCTGAGCAAAAAAATCAGATAAATTAAATGAGAAAAACAGAATTAATAATGATAATCTTAAACTATTCATGTTTTAAGATTGCCTCGCCGAATTTTTTTGTAATTTTTATTCCAATGCTTTCAAGGAAAGCTATTGGCAATACTCCACCAACAAATACATATATAAGATCATTCTTTATTTTAATTGACTTTTGCTCAGCTCCGATGGTTAACTCAACTGAGTCATCAAATATTTCTTTTACATTGGAATTGAAGAGAACATTAATCTTTTTCTTTTTTATATACTGATTAATTCTTTCATAATTCATTGGTTTGATGCGAGCAAAACCTTCGCCACGGTAAGAGAGAGTGACTTTATTATTTTCATCGGCTAATAACATTGCAGATTCAACTGCAGAATCACCACCTCCAACAACAAGTATATTTTTGTTATGAATCAGTTCTGGTTCAAGCAATCTATAATAAACCTTTTCTTTATTTTCACCAGGCACACCAAGTTTTCTCGGACTTCCTCTTCTGCCAATCGCAAGTAAAACACCATTGGTTGAATATCTGTCATGATTTGTAGATACAATAAAGTAATCATCTACTTTTTCAATCTTTTCAACTTTTTCTTCTTCATTAATCTTAATTTGATTTTTCTCCAAAACATTTCGCCATAAATCTATCAGTTCGCTTTTTGAAGTTTGGAATAATTTTACTTTTCCCCAAAGTGGCAAATCCATTGGCGAGGTCATTACAATTTTTGAGCGAGGGAAACTAATTACCGTTCCTCCCACTGTGTCTTGTTCGATTGTTAAAAACTTAAGATTATTCTTTGCCGCAGTCAATGAAGCAGATATTCCTGCAGGACCAGCCCCAACAATAATTAAATCATATTTTGCATTCGAAGAGCGTTTTGGTTTTTTCTGAAAATTTTCAACCGCTTGCTTCCCTTGATCAACTGCATTTTTAATTAGTCCCATTCCTCCCAATTCGCCAGCAATAAAAATACCGGGGATGTTAGTTTCGAACTCCTGTGAAACATGAGGAAGTTCAACACCTCGTTTTTCAGTTCCTATGCACAATGTAATTGCCTGAACAGGACAAGCATGAAAACAAGCTCCGTGTCCAACACATCGTGAAGCATTTATTGTCGTAGCTTTACCGTTTAATAATCCGAGAATATCTTTTTCAGGACAAGCTTTAATACAGGCTCCACTTCCAATACAAATATCAGGGTTAATAACTGGATGCAGAGTAACCGGCTCATGCAGACCAGTTTCCTGTGCTTTCTTTAATTTAGCGTAGCTTTGATATGACCTTCTTTTATTTTTCCGAAGGTAATAGATTATGATAATAGCAGCAATTATCAATACAATCGCATAAGCGATCAGATTTTCAATCAATTGTTCCATTTACTTTAGCATTGTTAAAGCATTTCGGGCTAAGTCGGCAGTTTCAGATTTTGGATCATCCTGAATTAATTGATTCCAGATTTGATGGGCTTTTTCATTATTACCGCAAGTAGCTTCTATTGCACCAAGATTGTATCTGGCCATTGAATTATTTTTATCATAGCTGAGTATTTTGTTAGTCTCTTCCTCTGCTTGGTTAAGATCGCCCTTATTATAGTAAATATAAGTCAGTGAGAATCGGACATCATTTCTTTTAGGATCTTTTTTAAGAATCATTTCGTAATATTGAATTGCATCATCGGGTTTGTGGGCAGCGAGAAGAAAATCTGCATATTCTCTTACTTTCGATGTATCATTTGGATTTGCATCTACTGCTGCTTTCATCTCTTCCATTTGTTTTTTTACTTCTTCATTCACTTTTACTTTTCCATGCATCATAGGATTTTCTTTTCCTAAGTTTTTATGAACTTCATCCTGAGGCATTTCTTTGTTAGTGATATTTTCCATTGATGTGATTTTTTCTTCTCTCTGATTTATAGCAATTATAATCACAGCAATTACTAATACAGCAAGTAATCCATAAAGATAAACCGGTTTGAATTTCATTTTATTCCTCCTAAAAAATCCATTTATAACCAAATATAATTGTAACTATTATATGAACAATCATAATTATAAACATAATTATTGCAAAAGGAAGATGGGCAATATGCCAGTAGTGAAAAAATTTTTGCATAGTTCGAAGCAGACCAATTCTTCTTGATAAAATCATCTCTGCCTCAATAAGTTTTTTTATTTCTTTATATCTATACTTAGATATTCCGGCTTTACGAAGGTGAGTAATAATTTTTCTTTTAAACTTTCTTAATTGAATTGCATCTTTGAAAAAGAAAATTATTGCATTCAATAGGTTAATGCTTTTATATCTTTCGGGAGAAGAAATTTTTGTGAAATCATCAATCAGCAATTTATCAAAAATAATTTCTGCACTTAGCTTCTCCGAAAGTTCATTTCTCATTTTCATCAGTTCCGAAATATCAATTTCCTGTCCTTGAATAGTTCTTGGAATCTGGATGTAGATGAATCTTCCGACGACACCGGAGAGAACAACAAGAACCATACTCCAAAAGCTAACAGATACAATTCCGCCGAACTTAAATGATGTATGATACAAAACGAGAATCGGTCCCATGGTACATAAAAATATATGGAGTTCGAGCCAATATTTTAGATATCCAAATGAAAATAATCTCCTAGTTCTTTTCCTTATCATATAGGTACTCACACCAAGCATCATCATCAGGGACCCAATAATACCAAAACCATGCCCCCATGAACCACTTGGCTTAAGTATGTTATGGGCTGGATGAAAAAATCTCTCTTCTATTGGAGTTGAATAATATGTGTAACCATCGACAGCGAGTAAAACAGTCACAGAAATCCCAATAATTAAAAATAAACCCACATAAATGCGATGATAGAAATTATTCATTGGCTGTTAACATCATTATCTAGAAGTATATTTATAACTCTCCTATTGCATCTTTTAATAAATATCAGATCATAATCTTAAAAAAATATGTCTTAAAATCAACAACATTGTGATAAAAGTCGTTCCATGCTTGTAAATCATATTAATTGTTTTTGAGCGTAAAAATTATTATAATTTAAAAAATATCATTCGAAATCCGTTCTTCAATTAAATCCCCATTTACTAAGATGCCGAAAGAATTTTTATGCAAATCAAAATAGAAAAGACAAGAAATCCAAAATCAAAACCAGATCAAAAAAATCTTGGCTTCGGGAGATATTTCTCAGACCACATGTTTCTAATGGAATATGAAGAAGGGAAAGGTTGGTACAATCCACGCATTATACCATACCAACCACTTGTGCTCGACCCTGCTACAGCAGTTTTCCATTATGGGCAAGCAATTTTTGAAGGGATGAAGGCATATCGAGCCATCGACGGGCGAATACTTCTATTTAGGCCACGGAAGAATATGGAGCGATTAAACAAAAGCAACGATAGAATGTGCATACCATTAATCGATGTAGATTTTGGTGTTGAAGCTATTAAAACATTAGTGAAACTGGATCAAGATTGGATTCCGTCTGAAAAAGGAACCTCACTATATATCCGTCCCTTTGTAATCTCAACCGATCCATATCTTGGAGTCAGAGCCTCAAACACATATAAGTTTATTATTATACTTTCGCCTGTTGGGGCATATTATCCTCAGGGAATTGCTCCGGTTAACATCTATGTTGAACCAGAATATGTTCGTGCAGTTCGCGGAGGAACAGGTTATGCTAAAGCCGCCGGAAACTATGCAGGTGGAATGAAAGCACAATCAATTGCTGCAAAAAGAGGATACGTTCAAGTTTTGTGGCTCGATGGCGTTGAGCGGAAATATATTGAAGAAGTTGGTGCGATGAACGTTTTCTTCAAAATTAAGGATGAAGTTGTAACCCCCCCTCTTGAGGGTAGTATTCTACCAGGCATAACACGCGAATCTGTAATTTTCTTACTTAAACACTGGGGGGCAAAAGTCATTGAGAGAAAAATTTCGATTCAAGATTTACAAGATGCGTATGACAATGAAGAATTAGAAGAAGTTTTCGGCACTGGAACGGCAGCGGTTATCTCTCCCATAGGTGAATTGCATTGGAACGGAAAATCGATGATAATAAATAACGGAAAAACAGGAGATATCTCAAAGAAGCTTTACGATGCAATTACAGGCATTCAGTATGGAAGAATAAAAGATGAGTTTGGTTGGACTGTTGAGGTGAAATAATTGATCAAAAAACTCAAG
>JBBIRP010000020.1:0-18287 GCA_037441745.1 Ignavibacteriales bacterium | reverse complement strand
CGTTCAAGTTGCGCACCTTGTCCTTTGTAAAGCGGAAAACCAGCCCCCGTGATCTTAACGCCTCGTTCAAAGTCAATTATATCTAATTTTTCTGATAACTCCCAATGTGGTTTTGGTTTGAAGTCAATTATCGGTAGCTCACCCCATTTAAAAATTTCCTTGTTATCCGCTGGTGTTTTACCGACCGGGACAGAAGGATGTGGAATGTTAGGAATAATTAACATGAGTTGGTAAAGCTTTTCCTCAATTGCTTTAACTTTGTTGTCAATGGATTTTATTTGATTTTTAACTTCCTCCATTTGAACAATAACAGTTGATGCATCCTTTTTTTCTTTTTTTAATTTTCCAATTTCTTCGGAAACTATATTTCGTTTGTTTTTTAAAACTTCAACTTTCTGGAGTAGTTCTCGCCGTTGTGTATCCAGTTTTAAAACTTCGTCAATATTGTCTTCTGCACCTTTTTTATGAATACCTTCTTTAACTAAATCAGGATGTTCGCGAATGAATTTTATATCGAGCATTTATTGATTCTTCCTTGATAAAATTTTTTAATTTCTAATATTAAATGTAATCTTGATTTGAATTTTCAATCTGATTTTTAAGTATAGTCAAACCTTGTTTGATTCCCGACATTTTAATGCCAAGTTCAGTTTGTGCTTTTAAAATAATAAATCCTGATTTCAAAGGGCGAGGAGCCGGTTGTTTGAAGATTGATGATTTTACGGGAGTAATTAATTTCTTGTTAAATTTAAAGACGTCTGCAAGTGTAACAGCAAAATCATAACGACTGACAAGATCGGTTCCTGCAATATGATATAGTCCCGATTTATCCAGTTCGATTATTTTCAAGATTGCGAAAGCAAGATCATCTACAAAGGTTGGATTTCCAATTTGGTCATCGACAATTCGGATCGGTTTATTTTCTTTTAAATTTTTATAGACCCATAATGCAAAGTTTGGTTTTACGTTGATCCCGATTCCATAAAGTACCATTGTTCTAATAATCGTATAATCTATACCGCTTGTTAGTAAAACATTTTCGCTTGCAAGTTTCGTTCTGCCGTAATAGCTTAAAGGATTTGGACGATCAAGTTCGCTGTAAGGTCCATTTTTCCCATCGAAAACATAATCGGTTGAAAGGTGAATAATCTTCGCTCCGACTAGCTTTGCTGTGTACACTAAATTTTCAACCCCATTGACGTTTACCTGCCAAGCAAGTTCCCTCTCCTTTTCACAAAGATCAACATCGGTGATTGCAGCTGTATTGATAATGATTTCCGGCTCAAACTCTTCGACTACTTTTCTAACCTCTGTACGTTTTGATAGATCAACCTTTTGGTATGTGAAAATTCTTTCATGAAAGAAAGATTTTTCTTCTATCGAAATTAACATCAATGGATTATTAGTTTTAAATAGGGTTTTAGCAATCTTTTGGCCTAATAAACCATTGCTGCCTGTAATAAGTAGACGTTTCATTTTTTAATTTATCGCAAGCTTTCTTCGAGTATCGTTACTGTATCTGTTTTTTCATCTCGATATTTGATTATTATAGGAGTCGAAAGCGAAAGATTGTTTTCTTCCCCAAATGAATGATTAATTTGACGTGCCCCGGGAACTACAACTGCACCTTCAGGAATTATCAGTGGATTTGACGCTGATTTTTTATAAATTTTTTTATTTACAAGATCATACACAGGCGTAGATCCTGTTATTATTACACCTGCTGCAACAACCGCTTTATTTTTTATAATAGTCCCCTCGTATATTCCACAGTTACCACCAATGAATACATCATCCTCTATAATAACTGGCAATGAACCAATTGGCTCTAATACACCTCCAATTTGGGCTGCAGCACTGCAATGAACATGCTTCCCAATTTGAGCGCATGAACCAATAAGTGCATGGGAATCTATCATTGTTCCTTCATCAATGTATGCCCCGATGTTTATATAAGATGGCGGCATAATAACAACCCCCTCCGCAATGTATACACCGTCTCTTATAACAGTTCCACCTGGTACTATCCGCACACCATGGTTTATGGATAGCTGTTTCAGTCCCAATGTTTCTTTATCGAAGAAATGAAAAACATCGCCTTCTGATACCTCGCATAATTCGCCAACACGAAATGCGAGTAAAATTCCTTTTTTCACCCAGTCATTAACTTTCCAACTCCCAGCGATTTTTTCTGCTGCTCTTATCTCGCCGCGATTCAGATAACACTTAAAATCTTCAATGACTTCAAGTGCTTCGTTTCTGTCAATTTTTTCTACTGGCAGTTCATATAACTTTTCAATCTTTTGCCGAAGTATCATATTAAATCCAGCTCTTTCAAAATAGTTTTCATTTTTTGTCTATGATTGTTACTTAATTTCACGAGAGGTAGACGATAATTTTCTTTAATTAAACCCATTTCTGCTAATGCGGCTTTGACTGGTATTGGGTTCGATTCGATAAAATTAAAATTCATTAAATCTAAAAGTTGGTTGTGAATTCTAACAGCCTTTTTAAAATCGCCTTTTAAACAAAGACGTACCATGTTAGAAAATTGTTTAGGGGTTTCGTTTGCCACTACAGATATTACACCATCAGCACCAAGGGAAATGAGAGGTAAGGTTGTTGCATCATCACCCGACCAGACTCCAAAGCCCTCCGGACGTTTACGCAAAATTTCCATGATTTGTCCGATGTTTCCCGATGCTTCTTTTATTCCGACAATATTCGAAAATTCCTTTGTAAGCCTCAATATCGTTGTAGCTTCGATATTGCTGGATGTTCTTCCCGGAACATTATAAATAATAATTGGAGAATCAATTTCTGATGCAATCGTTGCGTAATGCTGATAAAGACCTTCTTGTGTGGGTTTGTTGTAATAAGGAACAACCGAGAGAACAGCATCGGCTCCTTCTGCTAATACTTTTCTTGCAAGCAAAATGGCTTTGGTAGTAGAATTGCTTCCCGCACCTGCTATTATTTTTACGCGTCCATTTGCAAATTTTGAGACTAAAGAAACAACTTTTGCTTGTTCATCTTCAGACAATGTAGCGCTTTCACCTGTCGTACCAGTTGGAATTAATGCTTCAACCCCACCTTTGATTTGAATATCTACAAGTTCCTTAATTGCATGTTCATCTATTTCGTTTTGATTATTAAACGGTGTTATAAGAGCAGTACCTGTACCTCGAAATAATATTTTTCTTTTCATAAATTTATAATGATGTGACTACGTCTTTCATAGTATAAAATCCCTTTTTCCCTTTTAACCACTCAGCGGCAATAAGAGCTCCGAGCGCAAATCCAGCTCTATTTTTAGTTGTGTGAATTAATTCAATCGAGTCGGCTTCGGAATCGAAAAGTACCATATGTGTGCCGACTAAACTTCCGACTCTTGTAGAGCTTATGTGGAGTTCTTCTGGTTTAATTTCCTTATGAGCAGTTTCGTGAAGCATTTTTTTCTTTCTCCGAATGTGTTGAAGGATAATTTGTCCAATAGATAGAGCCGTACCACTTGGGCTATCAGCTTTTCCTTTATTATGCATTTCATGAATGGCAACATCGTAACTATCGAATTTATCAAAAATCCTTGATGATGATGATAATATTTGATAAAAGATGTTCATGCCAAGTGAAAAATTTGGTGAGTAAAGAAATCCTATCTTCTTAGCCTTCACAATTTTTTCTATATCGTTTAACTTGTCGTACCAACCAGTTGTTCCTACCACTATATTCTTTCCGCACTCAGCAACGGCTTTAATGTTTTCAATCACTGCTGTCGGTGTAGAAAAATCAATACACACATCAACATCTTTCAACGATTGTTTAGTAATTCCCATAGCACGTAAATTATTTTCGATAGTAAAAATTTGTTTGATTGTAATTCCTTTTTCTACAGAGATTCGTTCAATTTCTTTTCCCATCTTCCCGTATCCAAGTAGTGCTATGTTCATAAACATTTCTCCATATTATTTATACATTAATCTGAAACTTCGATAATGTATCGATTTCTGAAGAGCCGATTAATTGAGCGTTATGGGATGCTACTCGATTAGCAAATTCTGTTGATTTTAATATGTCCTTAGTTTTCATATAATAAGCACAATATGCTGCACCGTATACATCACCACATCCTGTTGGATCGATAGCTTTTTCCGGCTCATGTGCTGGTACGTCGGTTCGTGAAATGCTCTTTTGTTGTGATAGATAAACAGTGCTTCCTCGACTACCTTTTGTTATATGCACAGCTTTTGTGTTCAGAGCAAGGATATGTTTTACAAGATTTTTTTCGTTGAGTAGTTCGGGAGTTAAATGCTCAGCTTCGGTCTCGTTCATCTGTACAGTGTGAAGCATGAAAAGCCAATGCCGCCAAGAATCAACAGGATGGTAATAACGTTTGTTAGATGAGTCGATACCTAAAGTGAGCGAGTGTACATCAAGATATATTTCTGTTTTGCTTTCTCTTGTTCTCATTCTAATAAAATCTAAAGTTTCTAAAGTTATATCGAATCCCGATATCATATTGATGAAAACCATATCACCATCAAGATATCGTCTAATTTTACTCCAAGATATAGGCTCAGAAATATGTTCTGAACATTCGATCCGTTTTTTGTTATCAGAATAACAGAGATGAACTTTATTAGTCGGTCCATCAAACTTGAAAATTGCAGATGTATCAATATTGCTGTATTTACTTAAATGATTCAATATGTTGTCATGATCAATTTTACCAATACCGAAGACGGGAATAATCGTATCATTTTTATTTAGAAGATTTGCAAGCGCTGCGATTGAGAAAAATATTCCACCGTAACTTTGCGATGTAGTTCCATTTGGCAGCTGAATTACGTCAAAGCAAATATGGCCAATGACAGTGATTTTCATATACGTGCAGTGTATGGGTAATTTCCGGCTTCGCAAATTCTCCATAACATTTGACATGGAAATTTGTTTTCATATAAAGCTTTTCCAATGATAACAGAGTCGATTCCAAATGGTTCCAACTCCTGAATTTTTAATAAATCCTCAAGGCTCGAAATGCCTCCAGAAGAAGTTATTCGCATACCGGTTTTTTGACCAAGTAGTTTTAATCCATCAAAGTTAGGTATTCTATGTTCATCGGTTGTTAGGATATCGGTATAGATTATGCGACGAAAACCGAGCTGTTTAGCGTTGAGTGCGACCGACATCGATGTCATTCCTGAATCTTTTCCGCCATTAAACATCGTGCGAAAATTTTTTGCATCAATACCTAAAATAACTCTATTTGCACCAAATGTATCAATACATTGTTCAGCTATCTCGGGTTTCTCTATAAGCATTGTTCCTATTACAACTCTGTAAACGCCAATCTCCAAAGCATATTTAACTGTATCGAATGTCCTAATCCCTCCACCTAACTCAATTGGAACATCCACTGCTTTAGCGATTCGACTAACAATGTCGATATTAACCGGGATCCCTCTCCTAACTCCATCGAGATCTGTTATGTGAAGCATCTTTGCATTTTCCCTTCTCCACAATTTAGCAATTTCAATGGGCGTAAAATTAGTCAGTTTTCCAGATGCCTCTTCTACTTGATAAACACACTGTCTATTACTAATCTCAATCGATGGAATTACTAAAAGCATTTATCCTTCTTTTACTATTTTAAAATAAAATGCAGAAATTTTTTCTGAAATACAACAATGAAATTTATAATTCAATCTATTTCGATAATCTATTACCTTCTGATAAAATTTGCAAGTTATTATGATTGCCAATAAAAATATGATTTGTTATATTACATTTTAAATGAAGATAAAAGTATTTTTATTGATTTTGTATGTTAGTTTTGTAAATGCGCAAGGAAGTGTTGGGTCGAATGCAATTTATGAACCACGTTACTTGATTGATATCCCAACTGCTGGGATGATTCCCCATAAACATCTTGCTCTGGATATGGATATTTACCAACAGGGGGGTATATTGGTTGGAATTTCTCTTGGATTATTTGATCGAGTTTTGTTAGGAATATCGTACGGTGGACAAAACCTTATTGGAAACGAGAACCCATTATGGAATCCTGTTCCAGGCTTCCAGGTAAAAATTCGAATTATAAATGAAACTGTTTTTTTACCTGCTATAGCTTTTGGTTTTGATTCTCAAGGCAAAGAAACGTATGATAAATCTTTAGAACGTTATACTATCAAATCTCTTGGATTCTACGCTGTTGTTAGTAAAAATTATAATTTCTTAGGTGATCTGAGTTTACATGGTGGAATAAATTATAGCATGGAACGTGCTGATGAAGATCGGGACCCAAATCTTTTTGCAGGTGTTGAAAAAACTATTGGTCCAAGAATATCGTTATTGGCTGAGTACAACATTGGATGGAACGACAGCCATAATAAAGCACTTGGAAGAGGGAGAGGTTATTTGAATTTTGGTGCTAAGTTTTCGGTTGGGAGAGGATTATCGTTTGGATTTAATATAAAAGATATATTCAAAAATCAAAATGAGATTTTAATGGGGAACCGAACGATGGTGATTGAATTCATAAAAGGACTCTAATGTGCGAAAAACTAAACGATTTCCTATTGAATATGTCTAATTAACGAAACACTTTTCCAATAATTTTAAAATAAAACCTCTGAATAGCTTGTTTTCTTCAAAGGATATTGTTAAATTTAAAATGTAGAAGTTGTGGTTCTGGCATTAGTATTGTAAATCTATATAGAAACAATTAAAGAAAGTTCAGGTGTAATATGAAAAACATTTTAAAAAAATTAGTACTCTTTTTAACATTTGGAGTTTTCACTCTGTTTTTAAATGGTTGTTATACTCAACTTAAAACAACAAGCGAAGCATATAGTGATGATAACAAATATATTTCTGAAGAGCAAAACGAAGAAGGAATTGACGATAATGAGAACGAAAAATATTCTGAATCTTCGTGGTGTTGTGATGAGTATAGGCCACGAGTAGGTTTTAGCTATTATTATCCTGCTTACTATTGGCCCTCGGTTGCATTTACAATTGCCTATGCAGATCCATGGTTTTATGATTACTATTGGGCATATGATCCATGGTTCTATTATTCACCATATAGGTGGTCATATTACTATTGGTATCCGCCATATTATTATAGTCCATATTATGGTTATTACTATAGCTACGATTGGAGTAACGTAAATCGGAGTAGAAGATATGATGGTGCGATTCGTGGTGGCGTCAACCGCGGAGGAACGGATTACATAGAACAAACGAGCAGCAGGCCTTCGAGATTCGACTTACCCGGTGGTTCGAGCGTTGGAAGAGGAAATAGCAATAAAAATATAGACCGGAATTCTTCATCTGTAAGGGAAAATTCTCGTAGAGTTCAAGATCAAAGAGATATTCGGAACGATGGAAAATCATCTGTTCGAACAATCAATCCGCGTGTCAGAGGTTCTGGTTCTCGGGATGTAAATAAACGGAGTGATACTCGAAATCGAAATACTCAACCCAAATCCAAACCTCCTGAAATTCGGAACTCAACTCCACCTTCTCATTCAACTCCTCCAAGAGAAGAACGTCGTAGTACACCAACCTATATGCCACCCTCTCGTTCAAGTAGTCCTCCGCCTTCTTCAAGCGGTGGTGCTCAACGTTCTGGCGGTAATAGTAGGGGTGGTGGTAATAATGGATCAAGAAGACCATAGTTAAATAACTTTACAAACATTAGAAATTTAATATGAAACCGAATAAAAATTTAATATGTCTTATTGTAGGTATTATTTTTACTTTAAATTTAAGTTATTCACAATCAAAAGAGGATGCATATAGACTATCTTATCTTGGTTTAGGATTTGGGGCGCGGTCACTAGGCCTTGGTACGGCGTATCTTGGGGTAGCAAATGATTTTTCTGCTGTTTATTGGAACCCCGCAGGACTTGGACGAATACAGCTCAATGAAATCACAGCTGGATTTTCACATCTATCGTTTAATAACAAAAGTAGTTTATTCGGAAATAATCAAGAATTTTCGAATAGCAATACTGCTATAAATAATCTGGGCATTGTTTATCCTTTCCCTGTTGCTCAAGGAAGTTTAGTATTTGCAATTGGATATGGTAGACAAAATGATTTTGCCAGTGCACTAGGATTTAAAGGGTTTAATAATGTTAGAAATATAGTTGAGTATCCAGATAGCATAGAACTGCAGGGTAAGGTTTTGGAAAATGGTGGAATAAATAATTGGATCGTTGGAGGTTCGATTGAAGCTGCAAGAGGTTTATTTATTGGGTTATCGTTGAATTTTATTTCTGGAACATATACGTATAATCGAGATTATAATGAAAATGATATTTACGATCGGTACTACATTAAGGGTTGGCAAGAAAAAGTAACTATTGATGAAGATATCGGAGGTTTTACTGCAAGAGCGGGGTTATTGTATGAATTCCGTAAAGTAAATGCTCGGTTAGGATTCAACATTAAATTTCCGTCGTATTTATCTATGAAAGAAAGCTATACAGATGACTGGACAAAATTTGCTGATCCTGATATGCCGGCAGTTGATACATTATATCCATATAATTCGTATCCAGAATTTGATGTTGTAACTCCATTTGTTTTTGGCACAGGACTTTCTTGGACATTTGGTCAGTTGATGCTTTCGGGTGCGTTTGATTATACTGATTGGACACAAATGGAATTCCGCAATGTTTCTGATCCAACTATGCTCTATGAAAATACTGTCATAAAAGATAGTTTAACTTCAACCCTCAATATCCGATTTGGTGCAGAACTTTCAATCCCCAAAACAGATTTACAATTACGTGTAGGTTTTGCATACATACCATCACCTTACAGGTCCGACAAATCGCCAAATGATCAAAAATTTATTACTGCAGGACTTGGTTGGATAGTTGAAGATGCTGTACGATTCGATATCGGATATGCGTACGGTTTTTGGGATACACAGCACGAGGTAATCTATGCCAATCCTACTGAAAAAATCACAACTCATAATGTTGTTGCAACGGTTTCCTATCGCTTCTAAATTCTTGCAATAGAAATTTCAAACGAGTATATTATCCCGTCCTGATGAATATCAGGATGGGATTTTTATTTACAGCAATTTTGATTAATTATACATGTCTAAAACAATCAAAACAATAATCGGAGTAGCTTTTATTTCAATTGTTGTAATTATCGTTGTGTTAATATTTTTACACCATCTTGTCACTAAATCTTTTCCAATTACTAAAGGAAGATTAAATATTCCCAATTTACATTCTTCAGTGGATATATACAGAGATGAATTTGGTGTACCTCATATATCTGCTCATGATGAACATGATCTAATGTTTGCTGTCGGGTATGTACATGCACAAGATCGTTTGTGGCAGATGGATTTAGAAAGACGTGCAGGAGAAGGGCGACTCTCAGAAATTCTCGATACATTTACTGTTAAGTATGATAAATTATTTCGAACGCTTCAATTAAAGAAGGTTGCAGATTCATTATTCCATCATCTTCATCCAAATTCACAACGTATTCTTGAAGATTATGCTGAAGGTGTTAATACTTTTATTATTGAGAATAGAGGCAAATACCCAATTGAATTTGATATGCTTAACTATCAACCTGAAATATGGAAACCAGAAAATTGTTTGTTAATTTCAAAGCTCGTAGCGTGGGAACTTAGTTTTGCTTGGTGGGTTGACCTAACATACGCTGAAATTGCAAATCTTGTTTCAAAAGAAAAATTTCAAGAGATCTTTTTATCATACCCTGAAAATCAAATACAAAACATATCCAATGATTGTAAACCATTAATGCTAAATATTGTACATGATTATCTTCAGATAGTAAAAGATTACAGGGAATATTTTCACAAAGGTGCATTCACTGGAGGAAGTAATGCATGGGTGATTAGTTCCACAAAATCGATGAGTGGAAAACCGATTCTAGCAAACGATCCACATTTACTTGTGTCCGTACCGGCACAATGGTACGAACTTCATATGACTGCGCCCAGGTGGAATGTGTCGGGCTTCACATTGCCCGGGATTCCATTAATATTAATAGGTCAAAATGATTCTTTAGCATGGGGGCTCACAAACGCTATGATAGATGAATGTGATTTTTTCATCGAACAAGAGGATTCGTTGAAACCAGGTTATTATAAATTTAAAAACGCATCATATCCAATTGGAAATAGCGAAGAAATAATTTACATTGGTAAATCTGATAGTGTTGTCATTAATGTAAGATCAACCCATCATGGTCCGATTATAAATGATGTTCATCCGATTTTTAAACATACTTATACTGATACAATTCACCCGGAACAACCAATCGCTTTGAAATGGACTGGTTTCGATATGTATGATGAGATCTCGGGATATTACAAAATGAATCGTGCGCGTAATCTTATCGAATTTGTTGAAGGTTTAAAACATTTGAATACACCAGTACAATGTGTCCATTATGCTGATGTCAAGGGGAATATTGGTAGATGGATCGCGGGTCGTGTACCAGTTCGAGGAAAGCATGTCGGAACTCTTCCGCTTAACGGTTGGACAGGGGAAGATGAATGGGTGGGGTATATTCCCTTCGATAAATTGCCTGCAGTATTAAATCCACCCGATGGTATAATCATTTCTGCAAATCAGAAGTTCGTCGATAAATCATATCCATTTTACATTTCTACTCTGTGGGAACCCGATTCTCGCTATGATAGAATCAAAGATTTGTTATCATTAGAAAAAATATCAGCTGAAGATTGTAAGCAATTTCAACAAGATATGGTATCGTACTATTCAAGGGATTTGACAAACCAAATTCTTGACGCGTTCAGCATGGATTCTGTCCATAATACTACTATTACTGATGCATTAATTTATCTGCGAAATTGGGATTACAGAACAACATCATCTGATATAGCTTCAGCAATTGTAAATACGTTTTTTATCCATCTGCTTCATAATACTTTCGAAGATGAATTAGGCAATGAAGTTTTTAATGATTTTATATATCCGATTATGATTCCTCTTCGAATAACTTCCCAAATACTCCAGCGGGATAATGCACTTTTCTTTGATGATGTTCGAACAGATACTATTGAAACCAAGGAAATGATCATTAAAAAGAGTTTTTATGGAGCCATCGATGAACTTAAAAGAAAATATGGTAGCGAGATGAAAAAATGGCAGTGGGGATTAATGCATCAGGTGGTTTTTGAACATCCTTTTGGTAGAAGAAAACCATTGGACAGGGTTTTTAATGTTGGCCCTTTTCCATTGGGTGGAGATGAGGAAACCATTAATAGAGGTGCCTTTAAGCTTACAGAACCGTATAAACTCTTCGCCGTTACATCAATGCGGCAAATTGTCGATATGTCGAGCCCAACAAATGCTTATCGTGTATTGACTCTTGGTCAATCCGGTCAACCGTTGCATAAATATTATAAGGATCAGGTTTCTTTATGGCTTAATGGAGGTTATCGTGAAACGACAATTGATTGGAATGAAATAAGAAATAAGAAATGGGAACATCTTATCTTAGAACCTAGATAAAGAAACACTTTAGCTACATCAATCTTATGTTTACACAAAATCTTATAACCAAATTAAAGGCTGCTCATTCGGTTGTGTTTTTCACGGGAGCTGGCATCTCTGCTGAAAGTGGTGTACCGACTTTTCGTGGCAATGATGGATTATGGAAAAAGTTTCGACCAGAGGAACTTGCAAATTTTGAAGCTTTTGTAAAAAATCCGGCTTTAGTTTGGGAATGGTATAAATACAGAAAAAGATTAATCTCGAACATCAAACCGAATGCAGGGCATTACGCAATTGCAGAAATGGAAAAGCATTTCAAAAGTTTTGCTGTTGTTACGCAAAATATTGATAATCTTCATAGAAGAGCAGGAAGTAAAAATGTTTTCGAACTTCATGGTAATATCGAGCGGAATTACTGTATTGATTGCCGTAAGTGGTATTCGGATGAAGAAATAATGTCTTGTAAAGATGTACCCAAATGTTCTTGTGGAGGATTAATACGACCGGATGTAGTATGGTTTGGTGAGTTCCTTCCTGAAGATCAATGGAACAATAGTGTGAAATTTGCAGAAAAAGCTGATGTGTTTTTTGCTGTTGGAACATCTGCTGTAGTTTATCCTGCGGCTTCTTTGCCATTGATTGCCAAAAAAGCTGGTGCTTATGTCGTTGAAATTAATATTGAACGAACAGAGTTAAGTAATAATGGTGATCAATTACTTATTGGAAAATCGGGAGAGATTCTACCTAAGATAGTAGATGCTTGTTTTAATAAAAATCATTAAATGAGCAGTCATTTTATTCTCGACATACCAACATATATACCACTGAAGTAGGGAATCAACCAAATTAACCAGACGATAAAACTGTATCTATGAAAGTTAGTACGGGTTTTTTCGCTCCCCGATTTAACTACATAAGTTGCCCATATAGCATGAATAAACATGAGCCATAATGCAATCTGACCGGTCAAAGTGTGCGGAGCCTGTAAATTAAAAGGACCTTTTGATATTAAATGCATCGTTACAGTCCCTGTCATGTCAAATAGGAAACCAGCCCAAAAAGCTAAGACATGCCATGGTTTAAGTAAATGTATGATTCGTTCGGACCATACTCCGATAGAATAAAAAATGAGTGCCAGTGTAATTAAAATGGTAGCAGTAATTAATAATGGTGACATATTATTTTTTTATCCATTCCTTGAATATTTCAGAAATTTTATCTTCGCTTATTCTGGCTACTCTCTTTTGCAGTAGTCGTTGTCGGAAAGTTTCATATAATGAAACAGCACAAGCAACAGATACATTCAAGCTTTGAATCATACCGATCATTGGAATTTGGAAATTTTCATCAGCAAGTTCTGCTGCTTCTGAAGAAACGCCTCGATGTTCATTGCCAAAAACCAATGCAACTTTTTTTGTCAAGTCAAGTTCATACAGAGTTTTCGAATTTTTGCCAAGATGTGTTGCATAGATCGAAAATCCTTCTTTGTGTAACTGATCATAACAATCTTTAATAGATTTATAATTTCGTCGTTTGACCCATTTAATGGCGCTCGCAGAGCTTTTCTTACCAAGCTTAGGAAACTTTTCGTTAGCGTAAACTAATTGTACTTCAAGAATTCCAACAGCATCTGCAGTCCGAAATATTGCGCTTACATTATGGGGATCATAAATATCCTCCAGTACTAATGTAAGGTTGGGTTGTCGTTGACGAAGTACATTTAAAATTTTTTCTTTCCTTCTTTTGGTCATATTAATCTTAAAATCTTTCTTGCCAGATTTGTAAAATAACGATTGCGGTAATGACCAGTACAGCTCCCAAAATTTGAATTGGTGTTAAAATTTCGTTGACAATGAAAAATGCTGAGACGATGGCAACAGTCGGTTCAAACGTAGCTGTAATAATTCCACGCGACGCTGTTAGGTACTTCATCCCTGAAAAATAAAGTGAGTGTGGGATTAGAATAGAAATAATAGCAAAGCCAGAGAAAATGTTCCATTCATCTGAAGAATAATTCATCGAAATAATTTTCCAGGGGGGGTTAATTATTAACCAAAATATTGACGCAAGCATAAAAGAATAAATAAGACAAGTCCAAACATTGTATGTTTTAAGTAATCGTTTCAACCAGACATTTGTAAAACTCCAGCAAAAGGCTGATCCTAAACCCGTTAGAATACCGATTTGATTTATTTCAATAATTGAAAAATTTTTTCCAGCAACAACCATATAGCATCCAACCAATGAAACTGCGGTAGAAGTAATTTTTACTGTTGTGATTTTTTCATCCCGACTTAATGCTCCATAAATCAGGACAAAAATTGGTGCAAGATATTGAAGTAGTATAGCAGTTGCAACGTTGGTGACGGCAATTGTATAATAATATGTGAAATTAGAACCAGCTACACCAAGTATTCCCAGAGAAACGAATTTATACAGATCTCTTAATTTTATTTTCAATAAATTTCTTCTAAAAAGGATAATAAACAGGAATAATAAAATAAAAGAAATCGTAATTCTCATTTGAACAAGTATTAGAGTATCAACCTGTCTATTAAAAAGGAACTTTGCGATTGTTGCCGATATACCCCAGAAAATTGTTGCTCCGAGGATAAACAAGTAACCTTTATAAGATTTCATTATTGAGATGGATTATCTTCAGGCGGAGTAGCTCCTTCTTCTGTTTTATGTTTGAAGAATTTGCTCATCTCATCATTGCCAGCAATTTCGTAGAGCTGAGAAAGTTTTTGATAAATAGATTGTGGTTGCTTGACAATGCAAGCTCCTTGTTTTAGAAATTCTATAAGCACATTTATCGGCGGAATGTTTAAATCTGCTTCGTAACAGTCAGCAGCTTGTAAATATGGTATTGGTGAGTCTGGTTTAACATCTGCGGCTTTCCTATAATACTGAAGTGCGAGTTCGTAGTTATCGTAAACTGAGTGAGTGACTTCAAAAACATTAGCAAGCCACATATAAATATCGAATGAAAGATTTGGAAATTCTTTTGCAATCTTCTCGCCGAAAAGGCACAACTCTTCTGGTTTTAATGAATGATTCCAGAAGAGGAGCTTGTACAACTCTATATCTTCAAGATGATTTTCAAGAGCTTGCTCGAATGCATCAAAGATTTCATTGAATTCCTTTGAAGATTCGAAACGTTTTCTTATTTCTTCAATAGTTAATTTTGGCATGAGTTATATAAAAGTAACAATGCCAAAATAATAAAGCATTTTGAGAAAGTCAAGACCTAAATCAATAAATTGGGAATTTGTCTAAATTATACTTATTTTTTTGTGAAAAAAGAGGATTTTATGGAAGACCAAAACGCTTTTAAAACTGAAACAATGCAGGTTTCACCATTTGCGGAAAGAGTAACGGAGGTTTTTACATCTCCCGATAAACTTTACACAGAAGTGTCAATCTCACCCGTACAAAATTCATCGTGGATTTTTCCGTATATAATTTCGTTGGTTTTATCGGTTCTATTCACAATTGCTCTCTTTTCGAATCAGTCGCTTCGAGATCAAATTATGGAGCCACAGTTAAATCAACTTCATCATCGAGTAGAAAAGGGAGAACTGACCCAAGAGCAGGCTGATCGTGCAGAGGAATTTATGGCGTCTTCTTCAATTATGTTGATTACAAGTACAATTGGTACCATTGTAATAGTAAGCATTTCTGTTTTTACGGTACCGCTGGTCTTTTGGCTTATCGTCAGATTTATTTTTAAATCTCAAACAGGTTATAAAAAAATATTAGAAATTTACGGGCTGTCAGCTATTATTGGCATATTGAATACAATTGTGACTTTAATTATGATGCATTTATTTGATTCAGTGTATGCGACCCCGGGTTTGTCTTTGTTAATAATGAGTAATTTTGATTATACTAACACTTTACACAAGATAATCGGCTCTCTGAATTTTATAACGAACTGGCAGACAGTAATATTCGGAATTGGAATAGCAAAAGCTTCAAATAAAACTAATGCTGTTGGAGTGTTTCTTTCTTTAAGTCTTTGGTTAATTTATATAATAATTTCTTCTTTAACAGGAATTGGAATAAGATAATAACTTATTGATCTAAAATCGCACCATCATAAGAAAGTATGAACCAATCAATTATTAGAGAAAAAATAAAAGCCGGTAAACGAATCGTCAAAGAGGAAGGGTTATTTCTACTTCAACACGCTGAACTTCTTGATGTTGGGGAATTAGCAAACGAAATAAGATTTAAAAAGAAGCCTGAACAAGAAGTTACGTTCGTTATTGATACCAATCCAAATTATACAAACATCTGCAACATTGATTGTATCTTTTGTGCTTTTTATCGCCATCCCGAGGATAAAGGAGCATATACTCATACTGTAGATGAAATGATTCAGAATTTTAAACAAGCTGCTGCAAATGGTGTAACGACTGTGTTACTGCAAGGAGGTGTAAATCCTGACTTACCTTTCGATTATTATCTTGAATTAGTTGAACGCACGCTGAAAGAAGTTCCCGAAATTCATCCACATTTTTTCTCAACTTCGGAAATTATTGGCATGGCTCAGGTCTCAGGTTTAGCAATTCAAGATGTTTTAATGAAGTTGTGGGACGCTGGTCTGAGAACAATTCCGGGTGGCGGAGCTGAGATACTTTCTGATCGGGTGAAAAAGAAAATTAGTCACCTCAAAGGCAATTCTGCCGATTGGTTGAATGTTATGCGTGAGGCACATAAGATTGGTTATAAAACTACTGCAACCATGATGTACGGTCATCTCGAAACCGATGAAGATATTATAGAACATTTCGATGTGATTAGGAATCTTCAGGATGAATATCACGGCTTTACAGCATTCATTCCGTGGAGTTTCAAACCCGGTAACACACCGCTACATAAAGTTATTCCCACATATGCATCCCCGACTCGTTATCTAAAGATAATTGCATTATCAAGAATTTATCTAGATAATTTTGAACATATTCAGGCATCGTGGTTTTCGGAAGGGAAAAAAATTGGGCAGGTTGCATTACATTTTGGTGCAGACGATTTTGGAGGCACACTTTATGAGGAAAATGTTCATGCCGAAGCAGATTACATAAATAAAACAAATTTGGATGAAGTTATATACCTAATTAAGGAGTCAGGATTTACACCTATTCAGCGAACAACACTATATGAAAAATTGAAAGTTTACAATTAGAATTTAAGTGTTATTTGCTACACTATTAAGACGGGGATTTTCAATTTATGTCTTACTTTAGGGACTGTTGTTCCAAATATTATGTCTTTAATTCCACTGTGTCGATGACCACCCATTATTAACAAATCGATATGTGTTTCATTTGTTAGCTTAACCAGTTGTTCAGGAACACGGCCAAATCCAAGTTTGGGATGCACTTCCAAACCTGTTTGTCTTAATTGGTCGGCAAGATTTTCTATCATCTCTATATCAGTCCGAGCTTCTTCATCATAAGCATCTTTACCGAAAATTTGTCCGCTGACACCTTCTACTATGTGAAACAAGTAAAGTACTGCATTGTGATGTTCAGCGATCGATCGAGCGTGTGAGAGTAAATTCTCTTCCATTCCTCTAAAATCGAGTGCCACACCGATCTTTTGATAAGTTTTGTGAGAAAATGTCAATTCAATTCTAGGCATTATTATTCCTTTCTTTCTTTTCCAGAAATTCGAGAATGCTAGGTAAAATAACAACACAATATATCCTAAGATCAAAGGTATTAAAAATATCCACATCCAAATTGAAAAGCTTTCAAAATTTGAAATCCATTCAACTCCCGTTAACCAAATTAAACGAGTATTTAATACTATTATGATGGCAGCTACTAACGAAGCTAATATAATTATCACCGGTGTGTTAGCGAATGATTTCATTTTCGCTTTATTCGATGTGAAGTTAATCAATGGAATTACAGCAAATGGTAACTGTAAACTTAAAATTACTTGACTTAAGATTAGAAGATTGTAACTGCTTTCTTCCCCCTTCCATAGAATAACAATAATGGCAGGAATAATGGCTAACATTCTTGTTATGAGTCGGCGAAGAATGGGTCGCATTTTAAATTGTAAAAAGCCTTCCATCACTATTTGACCTGCAAGTGTTCCTGTAAGTGTTGAGCTTTGACCTGCAGAAATAAGTGCAATAGCAAAAAGCGTGCTTGCGATAGTCGTACCTAAAAGGGGTGTAAGAAGATGGTACGCCTGTTGAATTTCTGTTACGATTATGTTATTCCTATAAAATACTGATGCCGAAACGATAAGAATAGTCGCATTAACGAAGAAAGCAATATTGAGTGCAATTATTGTATCAAGTAGATTCCATTTACACGCTTGTTTTTTACATTCATCTGTAGCACACACATCACGAGTTTGAACGAGAGCAGAATGGAGATATAAATTATGGGGCATCACGGTTGCCCCTAAAATACCAATTGCAACATATAAACTTTCAGAAGTAAGATGAGGGACAAATCCTTCTGCGATTTCACTCCAGGTCGGTTCGGATAAAAACAGTTCTATACCAAAACAAATTCCAATTGTTGAAATCATCATAACGATGAATGCTTCTATTTTTCTAATACCAAAGTTCTGAATTACTAGGAATAATATCGTATCGAAACCAGTAATAATTACTCCATAAAGTAATGGTACTTTAAGAAGTAAGTTTAAACCAATTGCAGTTCCTAAAACTTCTGCAAGATCAGTGGCGGCAATGGCTAATTCACATAAAATCCAAAGAATGATCGAAAT
>JBBIRP010000019.1:12284-18850 GCA_037441745.1 Ignavibacteriales bacterium | reverse complement strand
CAAATTAAAACAAAAGATAAAGATGGATATGATGCAGTCCAGTTTGGTTTTGAAAACAAAAAAGTACGACTTGTGAATAAACCCTTGACTGGTCATTTTAAAAAAGCATCAGTAACGCCCAAAAAAATATTGAGAGAATTTAGAAACATAGATGTTACAAAATTTCAATTGGGTTCAGAAGTTAAAGTTGATTCTATCTTTTCAAAAGGTGATGTTGTCTCTGTATGTGGAATCTCAAAAGGTCGTGGATTTCAAGGTGTAGTCAAACGCCATCACTTTGGTGGTGGATTTAAAACCCATGGTCAAAGCGATCGATTGAGAGCTCCAGGATCAATCGGTTCAAGCTCTTATCCGTCACGTGTATTCAAAGGAATGAGAATGGCTGGTAGAATGGGTGGTGAACGTGTCACAGTGAAGAATTTGGCTGTAGTTCGGATAATTCCGGAATCCAATCTTTTATTAATCAAAGGTTCGATCCCTGGTTACAATAATAGTTATGTCGAGATTAAAAAAGAAAAATAAAAAACAGTAATTTTATGGAACTTCCTGTATATAAAAAAGATGGATCGATGAGTAACGAGAAAGTTATTTTGAATCCAGATATTTTTGAAATTGAACCAAATACGCATGTAATATATCAAGACGTTGTAGCATATTTAGCAAACCAACGACAAGGTACACATAAAACTAAAACATATGGTGAAGTTAGTGGTAGTGGAAAGAAATTATGGAAACAAAAACACACAGGTCGTGCTAGAATTGGTGCGGTTAGATCGCCTTTGTGGCGAGGGGGTGGTACCATCTTTGGGCCAGTTCCAAGAGATTATTCGATGAAGATATCAAAAAAAGTAAAATCATTAGCTCGAAAATCTGCATTAAGTTATAAAGCGAAAAACTCTGCAATAAAGATTGTAGAAGATTTTTCATTAGAAAATCCTAAAACAAAAGAAATACATGCAATCTTGAAAGCATTGGATTTGTTGGATGATAAAACATTACTCCTTGTTCCGAAAACAGATCGAATAGTTTGGAAATCAGGGCGGAATATTCCAAAGTTAAATATACTAGAAGCAACAAAAGTATCGACTTATGATATTTTAAACAATCATATACTGCTCATTCAGAAAAGTGCAGTTGAAGTTTTAGAAAAACAATTTATATCAAAATAAGGTAATATGACTAGTATAATATATCGTCCAATTGTTACGGAAAAAGTATCGAATCTTCAGGATAAAGGGATTTATGCATTTGAAGTTGATGTTAACGCAAATAAGATTGATATAGCTCGCGCAGTAGAAAAGAAGTTTAAAGTTAAAGTCGTTAACGTTCGAACTATAAATATGAAAGGAAAAACAAAAACACAAATGACTAGAAGAGGAAGGTTTGAAGGGAAAACTTCTCATTTTAAGAAAGCTATCGTCACATTAAAAGAAGGCGATAAGATAGATTTCCTTGCGAACGTTTGACAAAAGAAAGTAGAAGATTATGGGTATTAAAAAATTGAAACCGAATACACCTGGAACGCGTTGGATGACCGTTCCAACTTTCGAAGAAATTACAAAAGAGAAACCGGAAAAATCTCTAATCGAACCACTAAAACAAACAGGTGGTAGAAATACGAACGGTCATATAACATCTAGGCATCGGGGTGGTGGACATAAACGTTTTTATCGTATTATCGATTTTAAACGGGATAAAGTTGGCATCGAAGCAAAAGTTGTTGCAATTGAATATGATCCTAATCGCACAGCTCGGATTGCTTTACTACAATATAATGATGGTGAAAAAAGATATATCATCGCCCCCGATGGATTAAAAGTTGGTGAAATTCTATCTTCAGGTCCGAAATCTGAATTTAAAGTCGGAAATGCTATGCCTTTGTCTAATATTCCTGTTGGTACGTATATACATAACGTTGAATTACGAGCAGGTAAGGGTGGGCAAATTGGACGTAGTGCAGGTGCATCGATCGAATTGATGGCAAAGGAAGGAGATTATGCCCAACTTCGGATGCCATCTGGTGAAATTAGAAATGTACCATTGAACTGCTATGCAACAATAGGCATTGTTAGTAATATCGAACATGAAAACATAAGCTTAGGCAAAGCTGGAAGATCGAGATGGTTGGGTATTCGACCACAATCTAGGGGTGTAGTTCAAAATCCTGTTGATCATCCACATGGAGGTGGCGAAGGGAAATCACCTCAAGGTAATCCACATCCCGTATCTCCGTGGGGTTGGCATACAAAAGGTAAGAAAACAAGACATAAAAAATTGATTTCAGATAGATTAATTATCGAACGTCGGAAGTAACACTAAATAAAAATTTTATATATTGGAATATGAGTCGTTCAATAAAAAAAGGTCCGTATGTAGATCCAAAGCTTTTGCAAAAGATAGAAGCGATGGCAAAATCGGGTCAAAAGAAAGTTATAAAAACATGGTCACGTTCATCTACTATAACTCCAGCATTCGTTGGGCTAACAGTAGCAGTACATAATGGGAATAAATTTATTCCTGTTTATATTCATGAAGGAATGGTTGGTCATAAACTCGGTGAATTTGCACCAACTCGAATTTTTAGAGGACATCCGGGTTTGAAAAGTGAAACTACGACAAGCGAGGGTTGATTAAATGTTAGAAGCTCGTGCTATTAATCGTTATATAAGTTCTTCTCCAAGAAAAATGCGGTTAGTGATAGATTTGATTCGTGGGAAATCCGTGCCTGAGGCATTGAATATATTACATTATTCACCTAAGCACGCTTCGAAAGTTGCTGAGAAAGTTTTACGCTCAGCAGTATCAAATTTTCAGAATAAAGATGAGGCAGGACGTACAGATGTTGATACTTTATACGTTAAAGAAGCTTTTGTGGATGGTGGTCCTAGTATGAAACGAATTCTTCCGGCACCGATGGGTCGCGCATATCGTATTCTTAAACGATCGAATCATCTTACAATAGTCGTGGCACAGAAAGAACAGAAAGAGAAAAAAGTTTTAAAATCAACTGAAAAAATTAAAGAAAAGAAAACTAAAACAGAATAGGAGATTGCTTGGGTCAAAAAGTTCATCCAATAGGTTTTCGTCTAGGAGTTTTACGTACATGGGACTCCAATTGGTACGACGATAAAGATTTTAGTACAAAACTTCAAGAAGATCAGAAAATTCGAAATTATATACAGAACCGTTTAAAGAAAGCAGGTATATCTAGAATTTTAATTGATCGGACACCAAAACGAGCTGTAATAACAATACACACTTCTAGACCAGGTATTGTAATCGGAAGAAGTGGGAAAGAAATAACACAGTTAGAAGAAGAACTCAAGCAAATAACAAATAAAGATGTTAAAATTTTAATTCATGAGATTAAAAGGCCAGAACTTGATGCATATTTAGTCGCAGAAAATATAGCAATTCAGTTGGAAGGAAGAATGTCGTTCCGACGTGCTATGAAAATGGGTATCACTGCTGCAATGCGAATGGGGGCTGAAGGTATACGTGTTATGTGTAGTGGACGTTTAGGAGGTGCAGAAATTGCTCGGGCTGAACAATATAAAGAAGGGCGTATTCCACTTCATACTTTAAGGGCAGATATCGACTATGCCCAAGCAACAGCACGTACGATTTATGGTGCGATAGGAGTAAAAGTATGGATTTGTCGTGGTGAGGTTCTGGATAGAATGTCAATGTAAAAATAAAGATCATTAAATATGTTACTACCGAAAAGAGTTAAATATAGAAAAACCCAACGCGGCAGGATGAAAGGAAAAGCATCCCGTGGCTACACAATTGCGTTCGGGGATTTTGGTTTGAAAGCTTTAGAACCTGGTTGGATTACACAAAGACAAATTGAAGCCTCACGTGTTGCATTAACAAGATTAATGAAGCGTGAAGGTAGAGTCTGGATCAGAATTTTTCCTGACAAACCAGTTACGAAAAAACCCGCTGAAACTCGTATGGGCAGTGGCAAAGGTGTCCCTGAATATTGGGTGGCCGTTGTAAAACCGGGGACTATACTGTTTGAGCTTGGTGGTATAAAACGTGAACTCGCGATGGAAGCTATGAGTTTAGCAGCTCACAAGTTACCAATAAAAACAAAAGTTGTAACAAGAAGAGCTTATATTGGTGGTTAAGGATCATATTCTATGAAAAATTTTGAACTTAGAGAATTACCTGAAGATGAATTAAGGAAGAGAATTCATGATGAAGAAGAGAATCTTGTTCATCTCAAATTCCAAAAAGCAACAAGTCAACTAGAAAGTCCAATTAAAGTTAGAACTGTAAGACGTGATATTGCAAGAATGAAAACAGTGTTAAGAGAGATGGAATTAAAACGACTTCGTTCCACAGATAAAAGAAGTAAAGGATAAAAATAATTATGGGTGAACGGTCAACCAAAAGAAAAATTAGATACGGTCGGGTTCTTAGTAATAAAATGAAGAAAACTATTGTTGTTGCAATCGAAAGAAGAATTGCCCATCCAATTTATAAGAAATATTTTACTAGAACATCAAAATTGATGGCTCATGATGAAAAACAACAGGCAAATATTGGAGATTATGTGAAAATAATGGAGACCCGGCCTCTAAGTAAAAGGAAATGTTGGCGTTTAGTTGAAATTGTTGAAAAAGCAAAATAACAAGAAAGTTTTATATGATTCAAGAAGAAACAAATTTAGTTGTTGCAGACAATTCTGGTGCTAAAAAAGTCAGGTGCATACGTGTACTCGGCGGGCATGACCGAAGATATGCTGGTGTTGGAGATTTAATTGTTGTTTCTGTTAAAAGTGCGATTCCCGGTGCTGGTGTTAAGAAAGGAGAAGTAACTCGTGCAGTCATAGTTCGAACTAAAAAAGAAACACTCAGAAAAGATGGTTCTTTTATCCGGTTTGATGAAAATGCTGCAGTTTTATTAAATGCACAAGGCGAACCTCGCGGAACTCGAATCTTTGGTCCTGTAGCACGCGAGTTACGTGATAAGAATTATATGAAAATTATTTCCCTTGCTCCAGAAGTATTGTAAGTAAAATCGAGTTTATTATGAATATTCATAAAAATGATAATGTTATTGTAATTTCGGGTAATGCACGCGGTAAAACAGGCAAAGTCTTGAAAATATTCCGCGATGATAATCGTGTCATCGTTGAAGGTGTTAATATTATCAAGAGACATACGAGACCATCACAAAAAAATCCGCAAGGTGGGATAGTTCAAAAAGAAGCTCCCATTGATGCGTCTAATATAATGGTTATTTGCCCTAAATGTAATAAACCTTCACGAATTGGGCATAAGTACGTAACTGATGCAGCAACGGGACGTAAGCATACAATGCGCATATGTCGAAATTGTGAAGAGATGTTTTAATCAGAGATAATTTATGGGTATAGAAAAATCACAAAAATCTATAAAGACTTCAAAAAAAGAAATTAAGAAAGAAAAAGAACACTCAATAGTTCCTCCACCTCGATTGTTCGAAAGCTTCAAAAAGAATGTTATTCCAAATTTGATGAAGCAGTTCAAGTATTCGAACATAATGCAGGTTCCAAAACTTGAGAAGATATCTATAAATGTGGGTGTTGGACAAGCGACACAAGACCCAAAAATTCTAGATGCTGTTGTAAAAGATCTAGAAACAATCGTTGGTCAAAAAGCTGTTATAACAAGAGCAAAAAAGGCAATATCAAATTTTAAACTTCGACAAGGCATCCCAATTGGTGTTCGTGTTACTCTACGAAGTATAAGAATGTATGAATTCATGGATAGATTCATTAGTATTGCTGTACCACGCATCAGAGACTTCCGTGGATTTTCTGATAAATCTTTCGATGGTAGAGGAAATTACACCATTGGTATAAAAGAACATGTGATTTTCCCAGAAATTGACGTCGATAAAGTATCGAAACTCTTTGGAATGGATATTACATTCGTAACAACGGCAAAAACTGATCAAGAAGGATATGCATTATTAAAAGAGTTAGGAATGCCATTTGAAAAACGACAAACAAATATATCATCAGAAAACAATATAAAAGTTTAATTAGGAGAAAATGATTTGGCAAGATTAGCAATGGTTGTTAAAGCGAAGAAGACACCAAAATATGCAGTAAGGAAACATAATCGATGTAATATATGTGGTAGGCCAAGAGGATACCTCCGCAAATTTGGAATTTGTAGAATGTGTTTTAGAAAGATGGCACTTGACGGTAAAATCCCAGGTATTTTAAAAGCAAGTTGGTAAGGAATTGAAAAATATATGAACACAACAGACCCAATTGCAGATTATTTAACTCGAATCAGAAATGCAATCAAAGCTAAACATAAAAGAGTTGATGTCCCCGCATCAAACCTTAAAAGAGCCATCAGTAAAATACTACTTGAACAGAAATATATTAGTGGTTATACTGAAATAAATGATAATAAGCAAGGAATTCTCAGAATAACACTACGTTACAATGATGGTGTCTCTTGCATAACTGGTTTATTGAGAATTAGTAAACCCGGTCTTCGCATTTACAAAACAGCAAATGAAATTCCTCGTGTACTAAATGGTTTAGGAATAGCGGTCAT
>JBBIRP010000019.1:3373-12274 GCA_037441745.1 Ignavibacteriales bacterium | reverse complement strand
AATTATGACTGATAAACAAGCAAGGTCACAAAAATTAGGTGGTGAAGTTTTATGTTATATTTGGTAATATTTTAAAGAATAGACTATGTCAAGAATCGGACGAAAACCAATAACAATTACAAAAGGTGTTAAAGTCGAAAAGATGGACGATCTAATAAGAGTTACCGGTCCAAAGGGTGCATTATCCGCTAAAATTCCTTCTAAAATAAGCGTAGAAATAAAAGAAAATCAAATATTCGTTGCTCGAACATCTGATGAGAAGATAGACAAAGCTTTGCATGGTACTTGGCGTTCTCTACTAAATAATATGATAAAAGGTGTATCTGAAGGATTTCAAAAGAAATTAGAAATTGTCGGTGTTGGTTACAAAGCTGAACCTAAAGGTAGAAGGATACAACTAGCTCTTGGTTATTCACATCCTATATTGTTCGAACCACCACAAGGAATTAAAATTGAACTACCAATACCAACTAGTATAATAGTATCAGGTGTAGATAAGCAGCTTGTCGGACAAGTAGCAGCAAAAATTCGTTCATTTAGACCACCGGAACCGTACAAAGGTAAAGGAATAAAGTACGAAGGTGAATATATCCGACGTAAAGCTGGTAAAGCAGCAGCAACTGCTGGAGCAAAGGTAGGTTGATATGATTAAGAAATCGAGAATCGAACAACGGTTAAAAATTAAAAAAAGGATACGGAAAAAGATTCATGGTACAACTGATCGTCCACGATTGGTAGTTTATCGAAGTTTGCATCATCTTTATGCGCAAATCGTTGACGATTCACAATCGAAAACTTTAGTAGCTTCATCAACTTTAGAACCAAATCTCAGAAGCGAAATAGAATCATTAAAAGATAAAAAAGAGATTGCAAAGCGTGTAGGTGCTGAAATTGCAAAAAAAGCTATCGCTAAAAATATTAAAAATGTTGTTTTCGATAGGAATGGATATACATACCATGGAGTAGTGAAATCGTTAGCAGATGGTGCAAGAGAAGCCGGACTGAATTTTTAATCTTTAAATGACACCGGCTGTAATTAAATATGAAATTTTGCCGGGTCGTCTAATGGCAGGACAGCGGCCTTTGGAGCCGTCAGTAGAGGTTCGAATCCTCTCCCGGCAGCAGTGATTTTAAAAATTATTTATTGGAGTTAAGAAATTGTCAAAATATAAAGCAAGCGAGTTAGATTTAAAAGATCGTTTGGTATACATCAACCGTGTCGCAAAGGTCGTCAAAGGTGGTCGAAGGTTTAGTTTTAGTGCGATTGTTGTTGTTGGTGATGGTAACGGACATGTAGGTATTGGACTGGGTAAAGCGAACGAAGTGCAGGATGCAATATCAAAAGGTATTGATGATGCAAAAAAAAATGTGGTGAAAGTTTTAATTCATAAAAGAACAATCCCGCATCCAATTATCGGTAAATATGGTGCTTCGAAAGTCCTCCTTAAACCTGCATCTCCCGGTACTGGACTAATTGCAGGTGGCGGTGTACGTGCTGTATTAGAGTCTGCAGGGGTAAAAGATGTTTTAACTAAATCAATCGGTTCGTCTAATCCTCATAATGTTGTTAAAGCAACTTTACGAGGTCTTATGAGTTTGGTTGATGCAAAAACAATTGCTGAAAGACGATCCTTAAGTTTAAATGAATTGTTTGGGACTCAAATTAATCAACAATAAATGGATCAGTATGCCTAAGAGAATTAAAATAACTCAAGTACTTAGTCAAATCCATACATTGAAGAAGCATAAAGCTACAATTAAAGCACTAGGACTTGGTAAACCCAATAACTCAGTGATAAAAAACGATACACCTCAAATTAGAGGAATGATCGAAAAAGTGAAACATCTTGTAAAAGTTGAAGAAGTGAAAGAATAAATATGGCAAAGTCTTTACTTAGTGATTTACACTATGCAAACGGTTCGCGAAAGCGAGTTAAACGTATTGCACGTGGTCAGGGTTCTGGTCATGGAGGTACTGCAACACGTGGACATAAAGGTGAGGGGGCTCGCTCTGGTACACGTTATCGCCCATGGTTTGAAGGTGGTCAAATGCCACTTATCCGACGTGTTCCTAAATTTGGCTTTAAAAATCCATCACGAAAAGAATTTCAGATTGTAAATGTTGCATCTATTGAAAAAATTGTTTCGGATGGAAAAGTTACTAATGGAAAAATTACACCGGAATTATTATATGAATCTGGATTAATACGAAAAAAATTATTACCTGTTAAAATATTGGGTGATGGTGAACTTAAATCTAAATTAGAAGTGAGTGCACATTCTTTTAGTAAAACTGCAATTGAAAAAATTGAAAAGTTGGGTGGTAAAGCAATCACAATAACCAAATCTTCAAACTAGTTAAATGGCAAAACTAAGCGAAAGTTTCAGAAACATATTTAAAATTCAAGAACTCCGACAGAGGATATTATTTACGGCAGGACTTCTCATCATTGTACGCTTTGGGGCGCATGTAACACTGCCTGGCGTTGATGCAAAAGTACTCGCCGAAGCGATGAGAAATCAAGCATCGAATACTCTATTTGGTCTATATGATTTATTTGTTGGTGGTGCATTTAGCAATGCAGCAATTTTTGCTCTTGGTATAATGCCTTATATAAGCTCATCTATTATAATACAACTTCTCGGCGCTGTTGTACCGTATTTCCAAAAATTAACGAAAGAAGGTGAAGAAGGAAGAAAGAAAATAACTCAATTAACTCGCTACGGGACAGTTATAATTTCGATGCTTCAAGCATGGGGCGTCAGCGTTCAATTAATGAGCTTAAACGCTGCTGGTATGCCAATCGTACCTGAAGCTGTTCATGGGTTTGGTTTTCAGTTATCAACGATGATCATCTTAACAACTGGTACGATATTCATGATGTGGTTAGGGGAACAAATAACTGAAAGAGGGATCGGAAATGGAATTTCTCTTATTATATTTATAGGGATAATTGCTCGCTTCCCGAATGCTCTGCTTGATGAATACCAGTTAGTTAGTTCAGGGGCTCGAGGATTGATCGTTGAACTAATTATTTTAGCGATGATGGTTATAATAGTGGCAGGGATCGTAATGGTTACCCAAGCCACAAGACGAATACCGGTTCAATATGCCAAACGAGTGATCGGTAGAAAAATTTATGGTGGTGTTACTCAATACATACCGATGCGTGTAAATACTGCAGGCGTTATGCCGATTATATTTGCTCAGGCTATAATGTTTATACCAAATACGATTTTGACCTTTTTCCCTGAAAGCGAATTCATGCAATCGATCGCTCGATATTTTAATTATACATCAGTTACTTATTCAATAGTCTATGCATTGATGATCATTTTCTTTACATATTTTTATACTGCAGTCGCATTTAATCCAAAAGATGTTGCAGAAAATATGCAAAAGCAGGGTGGCTTTATACCAGGTATTCGTCCTGGTAAGAATACGTCTGACTTTATCGATAATATTTTAACAAAAATTACACTACCAGGTTCGATTTTTCTTGCAATTGTTGCAATATTACCAGCTTTCATGGTAAGATTGGGTGTTACATCAAGTTTTGCGAGTTTCTTTGGAGGTACAAGTTTATTGATAGTTGTAGGTGTTGGTTTAGATACACTTCAGCAGATCGAATCCCACTTATTGATGCGACATTATGATGGTTTCATGAAGAGTGGGAAGATTAAAGGCCGTAGATTTTAATAGTTAAAAAGACGATTCTATCATAATGTCTAAAGTAACTATTAAATCTACCGAAGAAATTATATTAATGCGTGAAAGCTGTAGAATAGTAGCAGAAGTTTTAAAATTATTAAAGACAATGATAAAGCCGAACATTACAACGAAAGAATTAGATACAATCGCAGAAGAATTTATCCGTTCCCAAGGTGCAGAACCTGCATTCAAAGGATATGGAAGTTATAAGGAGAATTTATTTCCAGCAAGTTTGTGTACATCAATTAATGACGAAGTTGTACACGGAATTCCCGGAAATAGGAAATTAATAGAAGGTGATATTATAGCAATAGATGTAGGTGTTAAGAAAAATAATTTTTTTGGTGATGGTGCTTGGACCTATGGAGTCGGTAAAATATCTTCTGAGAATGAAAGACTATTGAAAGTTACTGAAGAATCTCTTTATGAAGGTATTGAAAAAGCTAAAGTTGGAAATCGAGTACACGATATATCGGCAGCAGTACAAGCTAAGGTTGAAGGAGAAGGTTTTTCGGTTGTCAGAGATCTAGTTGGACATGGTATTGGTCGTGAATTGCATGAGGAACCTGCAATACCAAATTTTGGACAACCAGGTACTGGGATGATACTTCAAAAAGGTATGACATTAGCAATTGAACCTATGGTCAATTATGGATCATATCGTGTGAAAGTGGATGCGGATGGTTGGACAGTCAGAACAGTTGATGGTACAACATCGGCTCATTTTGAACATACTGTTTTAATAACAGATAATGAACCAGAAATATTAACAATTTAAAGGATTGAATGGCAAAACAAGGACCTATTACAATGGATGGTGTCATTACAGAAACACTTCCAAATGCGATGTTCAAAGTAAAATTAGATAATGGTCATGAAGTTCTTGCCGTTATTTCAGGGAAAATGCGAATGCATTATATAAAAATATTAGTTGGTGATAAAGTGACGGTAGAAATGTCACCGTATGATTTAACTAAAGGTCGAATAACCTATAGGTACAAATAATAGGAGTAGAAATGAAAGTTCGTTCATCAGTAAAACGAATATGTGATCAATGTAAAATTATCCGACGCAAAGGTGTTGTCTATGTAATTTGTAAAAATCCAAAACATAAACAACGTCAAGGATAAATAAATTAATTTTTTATGGAACTCAAATTTCGAAAGGAAGATAATTAGTGGCTCGGATAGCTGGAATAGATCTACCCAAAAATAAACGGTCAGAAATCGGGCTTACGTACATCTACGGAATTGGAAGAAGTTCAGCTCAAAATATTTTGAACCAAGCTGGGATCAGTTATGACAAACGGATAGGGGAGCTGACTGATGATGAGATTGCAAAAATTCGTTCAATCATTACTTCTGATTATAAAGTAGAAGGTGCGGCTCGTACAGAAGTCCAACTGAATATAAAACGTCTAATGGACATTAATTGTTATCGAGGCTTAAGACATAGAAAAGGTTTACCAGTTCGTGGACAAAGAACTAGAACTAATGCCCGTACGAGAAAGGGTAAACGAAAGACAGTCGCTGGAAAGAAAAAAGCTGTAGCTAAGAAATAAGAATAGGAAGAATTATTATATGGCTAAACAAAATGCTGGAACAGCACAGACATCTGTTGCTGTAAAAAAGAAAAAGAAAATACAAGTTGACATGACAGGTAAGGCTTACATTAAAGCTACTTTCAATAATGTTATAGTAACTATTACTGATGTTTATGGAAATGTAATCAGTTGGTCGTCAGCTGGAAGGAATGGCTTTAAGGGTTCAAGGAAAAATACCCCATTTGCAGCTCAGGTCACCGCAGAAGCGGCAGCAAAGGAAGCATATGATTTAGGTTTACGTAAGGTGGATGTATTGGTAAAAGGACCTGGCTCTGGCCGTGAAGCTGGTATTCGTTCATTAACAACTGTGGGATTGGAAATCTTGAGTATCCGTGATATTACACCTATTCCACATAACGGATGCAGGCCGCCAAAAAGACGTAGAGTTTAATTTGATTTATGATTAATAATTTTATCAACTAAAGGAATTATGGGACGTTACATCGAGCCAAATTGTAGACTATGTCGTAGAGAACGACAAAAATTATTTTTAAAAGGAACAAAATGTTTCACAGAAAAATGCCCTGAGGAAAAGCGTGCCTATCCTCCAGGGATGCACGGACAAACGCGTCGACAGAAAATCTCTGAATATGGTGTTCAATTAAGAGAGAAACAAAAGATTCGCCGTATATATGGTCTTCAAGAAGAGCAATTTCATAAATATTTTGAAAGAGCACTTCGTCAATCTGGAATGACAGGTGAAAATATTATAAAACTTCTTGAAAGAAGATTCGATAATGTAGTATATCGGTTAGGTTTTGCCCCTTCTCGAAAGTCTGGAAGGCAATTAATAACCCATAGGCATTTCATGATAAATAATAAAATAGTTAATGTTCCATCTTATTTACTAAAACCGGGTGATGTCATTCAAGTTGTTGAAAAAAGTAAAAAGCTTGATATTATACATTCATCAATGAAGAGGATGAAAGATAGTGCAATGCTTCCCTGGTTAAATCTTGACAAAGCATCAATGACCGGAACGTTTTTAAATACTCCTGAACGTGCCGATATTCCGCTCAATGCAAATGAACAATTAGTAGTTGAGCTTTATTCTAAATAATAATTTCAATTAACCCATTATTTATTTTAAAAATAAAACATAAATAGGTGGGAGAAAGACACTATGGTAGCGACAAATTATCAAATGCCTGACAAAGTTCAAATCGATGAGCAAGTTACTCTAATACTTTTGGCAGGTTTATATTACAACCTTTAGAAAGGGGATTTGGTGTAACGATTGGAAATGCATTTCGCCGAGTCTTACTTTCTTCTATTCCCGGTACAGCTTTTACAGCAGTCCGAATCGAGGGTATACTCCATGAATTTTCTACCGTCGAAGGAATTGTAGAAGATGTGGCTGAAATCATATTAAATCTCAAAACAGTACGAATGAAACTGATTAATAAAAAATTAGATCGCATCTCAGTTAGCTTGAAAGGACCAAAAGATTTTACAGCAGCAGAATTTCAAAAAGCTAATCCAGAAATCGAAATACTCAACCCTTCTCAACATATTGCCACACTGAATGCCGGTGCTCAGCTTAATATGGAATTAACTATTGGAAGAGGTAAAGGTTTCGTTACAGCTGAAGAGAATAAAATCTCTGAACAGTTAGCTGATTTCATCGCGATCGATTCCATATTTACACCGATTAAAAATGTGAGATATTTAATCGAACCAACACGTGTTGGTCAGCAGACAGATTTTGAAAAATTAGTTTTAGAAATTGAAACTGATGGTTCAATTGCTCCTGATGATGCACTTGCACAATCAGCGGCAATCCTTCGTGATCATATTCAACTTTTCCTCAGTTTCACTGGTGATATGGAGGGTAAAGATGAATTGATTGAGAGAGATTCAGAGTTTATACGCATTAAAAAAATTTTGTTAATGCCTATCGATGAATTGGAATTATCGGTTCGTGCACATAATTGTCTGAAAGCTGCCAATATTCACACCATCGCTGATTTGGTGAGAAGAGATGAACCTCAACTCTTAAAGTTTAAAAATTTTGGAAGAAAGTCTTTAGCTGAACTTTCTGAAATAATTGAACAATTTGGACTAAAATTTGGAATGGATGTTGATAAATATATCCAAAGTAGTACAGACTAATTTTTTTATAGGTGAATTAAATGCGACATAAGAAATCTGGGAAAAAACTTAAAAGAACAGCGAGCCATAGAAAATCGCTTATTACGTCGTTGTCAACTGCTTTATTAAGACACAAACGCATCCGAACAACACTTGCAAAGGCAAAGGAGACGCGCAAATTTGTTGAAAAACTAATCACACGAGCAAAGAATGCTGTTGCAACCGAAGGCGATAAGAAAATTGTTCATGCACGGAGAGAAATTTCAAAGTATATAAAAGATCGTGACGTTATAAAAAAACTTTTTACTGAAATTGCACCTAAAGTAGCTACAAGACCTGGTGGTTATACGCGTATAGTCAAACTGGGTCAAAGGCAAGGCGATGCAGCTGAAGTTGCAGTACTTGAATTAGTGGATTTTAATATTGGACAAACTCAATCAAAAGCAACAACGAAAAAGAAAGAAAAGAAATCTAAGGAAGAGAAAAAAGTTGAGAGTAAACCTGAAGTAAAAGTGAAAGAAGAAAAAATATAATCAAATATTTTCTACAATATCTTTACAGGGTTCCCGAGCGATCAGGAACCCTTTTTATTTTAGTCTTCGGATATTTCATATTCCATTGAATTGGACCCAATATGTATATGAATGATATATTCTATGTTCAAAAAGCAATATTTTGTGAATCCCCTTTAAATTGTGTATTTTATTCACATTATGAGCTATCCATTTTTCGAAATCGAAAAGAAGTGGCAGAAATATTGGGATGAGCAGCAGACATTTAAAGTAGTTGAACATCCCGCTAAGCAAAAACTTTATATCTTGGATATGTTTCCATATCCATCTGGTTCGGGTCTCCACGTAGGGCATCCAGAGGGATATACGGCAACGGATATTTATTCTCGTTACAAAAGAATGTGTGGTTTCAACGTTCTACATCCAATGGGTTGGGACGCTTTTGGCTTACCTGCCGAACGATATGCAATGCAAACAGGTATCCATCCAGGCATTACAACGCTTCAAAACATTGCAACATTCAAACGTCAAATTAAAATGTTGGGCTTGTCTTACGATTGGTCACGTGAGGTAAATACAACCGATCCAAGATATTATAAATGGACACAATGGATATTTTTAAAGATTTATAACTCATGGTACGATACAAAATTAGATAAAGCTAGACCAATAACCGAACTTCAGATTCCACCAAATCTTTCAGAGAAAGAAAAGTACGAATTTGTTTCAAGACATAGGCTTGCTTATCTTGCAGAAATGCCGGTTAATTGGTGTCCAGAGCTTGGAACCGTTCTTGCCAATGAAGAAGTTGATGAGTGGGTTAGCAAAGGTTACACAGTGGAACGGCGTGCAATGCGACAATGGATGCTCAGGATAACTGCTTATGCTGAACGATTAGAAAAGGATTTAACCGAGTTGGATTGGCCCCCAGGTATTTTAGAAATGCAAAAAAATTGGATTGGAAAATCAGAAGGAGTTGAAGC
>JBBIRP010000019.1:0-3358 GCA_037441745.1 Ignavibacteriales bacterium | reverse complement strand
GAATAATTCGATCCGAGTATTTACAACCCGCGCCGATACAATGTTTGGTGCTACATACTTAGTTCTCGCACCTGAGCATCCACTTGTAGATGAAATCACAACTAAGGAACAGAAAAGTTTTATTGATGATTATCGTAATCAAGCAAAATTGAAAACCGAACTCGATAGAATTGCACTAGAGAAAAAGAAAACCGGTGTTTTTACAGGAGCGTTTGCTCTAAATCCTGCAACTAAAAAACAAATACCTATCTGGGTCGCAGATTATGTAATAATGACTTATGGAACGGGTGCGATTATGGCTGTACCAGGGCACGATGAACGTGATTATGAGTTTGCCAAACAATTTAATCTTCCCATTGTTGAAGTTGTGTCTGGAGGTGATCTAACAAAATCCGCATACACAAGCGATGGAATTTCTGTAAACTCCTCGAATGATGAAATATCTTTGAATGGTTTGAAAACCGATTTGGCAAAGCTCCGAATGGCAGAATGGTTGGAGAACAAAGGACTCGGTAAACGTACTACCAAATATAAATTAAGGGATTGGCTCTTCTCACGCCAGAGGTATTGGGGTGAACCTTTTACTCTTATATATCTTGAAGATGGTACAGTTAAAGATTTACCAGAAGATTCTCTTCCTATATTGCTTCCAGAAGGTAAATCGTATAAACCGAGTGAAACTGGAGAATCCGCTTTAGCAACAATTCCTGAATGGGTAAACACAATTGATCCTTATACAGGCAAACCTGCACGAAGAGAAACTCACACAATGCCTCAGTGGGCAGGTTCTTGCTGGTATTATCTCCGATATCTTGACCCCGATAACGATAAAGAGTTTGTCTCGAAAGAAAAAGAAAAATACTGGATGCCAATTGACCTTTATGTTGGAGGTGCAGAACATGCAGTCCTTCATCTCCTTTACGCACGTTTTTGGCATAAAGTCCTCTATGATTTAGGTTACGTTTCAACGAAAGAACCATTTAAACGACTTGTTAATCAAGGGACAATTTTAGGTGAGGATGGACAAAAAATGTCAAAATCTCGCGGCAATGTTGTAAATCCTGATGATGTCGTTAATAAATACGGTGCTGACTCGATGCGTTTATTTGAAATGTTCATGGGACCATTGTTCGAAACAAAGCCGTGGTCAACTCATGGAGTTGAAGGTGTTCATCGTTTTCTGAATCGTGTTTGGAGAATGATATTAGACGAAAACGGAAATCTAAATAATTCGATTCAAAATGTGCCAATAAATCTTGATGATGAGAGATTGATTCATCAAACAATAAAAAAAGTTACACTTGATCTTGAGGGTTTAAACTTCAATACTGCAATTTCTCAGTTAATGATATTTGTAAATGAAGTATTGAATCGGGAAGTTAAACCAAAATGTATGATGGAAACCTTTGTCTTATTACTATCACCATTCGCACCGCATATTGCTGAAGAGCTTTGGTCGAAATTAGGGCATAATAATTCACTTGCATATGAACTATGGCCCAAATACGATGATAATAAAGCCGAAGTCTCTACCATCGAAATGGTTGTTCAAGTCAACGGTAAAGTACGAGCTAAATTTCCGGTTCAAAAGGACATAGATGATGATTTAATAAAAAAATTGGTTTTTGAAAATCAGAATGTCAAACGATATTTAGATGGTAAACAGATTGTAAAGTTAGTCGTAGTAAAAAATAAACTTGTAAGCTTGGTGGTAAAGTGAATGGACATTGCAATCAAACAACAGAAAGAAACGATTGCAGAGTTCATTGATCGGATTAACGAATCAACATCATCTAACCTTCATGAACAGGCAAATAGTGTAATAAAAATTACACCTTTTACGATTATTTTTCAGGTATTGAAGACGACATTAAATTCAATGATAATTCGAAAAGAATATCAAAGAAGTGTCGATAGATTTATTGCTGCTCGGTTGGAAGGTATTGCAGCACTAATTAAGTTTACGAAGATTTGGGAATATAAAATGAGAATAAAAGAAAACAAAGGATTATTACCACCAACAAGATTTGTGCAAATAAAAAAGTGTGAATAAAAATATCTCTAAAATGGCTGAACAGAAATCAAACATTTCCGTTATCTTGATAACGCATAATGAGGAAGAAAACATTGTTGAGTGTTTGCAATCTGTTTCTTGGGCTGACGAGATAATTGTTATTGATTCAAAAAGTACGGATCGTACTGTTGAACTTGCTAAACAATTCACATCAAAAGTGTATGTTACCGAATGGAAAGGGTATGGAGGAGCTAAAAATTATGCTCTGAGCAAGGCAACATCGAAATGGATTCTCTGGTTGGATGCAGATGAGCGGGTTACTCCAGAGCTAGCGTATGAAATTAAATCGATTGTGTGTAACCAACAGGAAGAATTCACTGCATATAAAGTTCCACGTCGAGCATATTTTTTAGGAAAGTGGATTAAACACTGCGGTTGGTATCCCGGTTTTGTTGTTCGACTTTTTAAACGTGATGCTTCAGAATTTAATGATTCTCGTGTGCATGAAAAAATTAAAGTACACGGTGAAATAGGGACTTTAAAGAACGATTTGCTGCATTTTACCGATCATACATTGTTTCATTACGTTGATAAATTTAATCGCTATACGACATTAGCCGCTGAAGATTTGTTCGATAAAAGTAAGAAAATATCGTTGTACGATTTAATGATACGACCATTGTATCTTTTTATAAAGATGTTCATTGTGCGACTGGGGTTTTTAGATGGTATGCACGGTTTTATACTTTCGATTTTATCAGCGAATTATGTATTTGTGAAATATGCAAAGCTGAGGGAAATATATTTCACGAAAACGTAATTATTATTACGCTTGTTTGTATTTCAAGAAGAAAATTCATAATATTTTCTAACAATTCTGGAATATCTTTATGGATGATATAAAAAAAGATGAGCTAATGTTGATACAATTAATTCTAATGTTTCAGACTTCCGCATTGCAGCATATGGGTAAAATTAAAAACCCACTCACTGATAAGATAGAACAAGATTTACCTCATGCCCAAACATCGATAGATATTCTCGACATGTTATATAGAAGAATGAAATCAAATCTTTCTCCTGAGGAGGAAAAAATGTTTACATCTGTTTTACAAGACTTAAAATTAAATTATGTAGATGAAGTTAGTAAAGCGAAACAAAATACTGATAAACAAACAACGATAAGTGATCAAAAAACATCATGAAATTCGGGGTATTAGGTAATATCACAAAACCTGCTACTAAAGAAGTATTAGAAAAGCTTCTTTATTATTTGAAGAGTAAGAAAATAGATTTTGTTGTTGAAAAAGAACTAGCCAATTGGTTTGGAAATGCTGGAGGAAC
>JBBIRP010000018.1:0-19291 GCA_037441745.1 Ignavibacteriales bacterium | reverse complement strand
TTAAATATTCTATCAAGACGATTTCCTGCTGTAGAAGTAATTTTATATCCCGTAAAAGTACAAGGTGAAGGAGCCGCTCTAGAAATTGCGACAGCAATTCGAGATTTTAATAGATACGGAAATATTGACGTAGTAATTGTCGGAAGGGGAGGAGGTTCACTCGAAGACTTATGGGCTTTTAATGAAGAGATAGTCGCTCGGGCAATTTATAATTCTAAAATTCCAATCATTAGTGCAGTCGGTCATGAAATAGATTTCACGATCTCTGATTTTGTCGCAGATTTACGAGCACCAACACCATCAGCTGCTGCAGAGTTAGTCGTTAAACACCAAACCGAAATTATTGAAAATCTACGCAATTTTTGTTATAATACAGAACAGGAAATTATAAATTTATTAAAATCTTATAAAGAAAAAATAGCATCATTATTTCAAAGTTATTCATTCAATCGACCATTTGATATGGTTCGGCAGTTTTCACAAAGAATTGATGAATTAAGTAGAAATATTGATCGAAATATTTCAACTACTCTTAACTTGAATCATCAAAAATTAGATTCATTAAACAAAAGAATTAATTCACTAAATCCAGCATCAGTTTTAGAGCGAGGATATACCATGATATTTCGAAATAATAAAATAATTGATCGCTCTTATAAATTACAATCTGATGACAAAATCGATATTAAATTTCATGATGGAAATGTCTCAGCATTAATTGAAAGAAAGGATAAATGAAAAAGGCAAAAGAAAATACAGGAACATTTGAAAACTCACTAAAAAGATTAGAAGAGATTGTCGAAAAACTTGAGACAGGTAGTGTTCCATTAGATAGTGCATTGGAATTGTACGAAGAAGGTATTAAAATATCGAAGCAATGCCTCGAAAAACTGACACAAGCGGAATTAAAGTTAAAAAAATTAAGTAAAGATATAAACGGTAATTTCGAACTTTTCGATGAAATGGTTGAATAACGATAAAAAAAACAAATGAAATACTTACCCAACATAAATTCACCCGAAGATTTACGTAAACTTTCAACCACTGAATTAAAATATATTTGTGAAGAATTAAGAGAAATCATAATCGAAACAGTATCCAAAACGGGTGGACATTTAGGGGCTGGACTGGGGGCAGTCGAGCTAACTGTTGCTTTACATTATGTTTTTAATACACCTACCGACAAACTCGTTTGGGATGTCGGTCATCAAGCATATCCTCATAAAATACTAACGGGTCGGAGAGACAACTTCCATACAATCAGACAGCTAGGTGGGTTGAGCGGCTTTTTAAAACGATCTGAGAGCGAATATGATGTATTTGGTGCGGGTCATGCAAGCACGGCAATATCTGCCGCACTTGGAATCGCAACCGCAAGAGATTTATCAAATGAAAAGTTCAAAGTTATCGCCATAGTTGGCGATGGTGCAATGACTGGTGGTTTAGCTTATGAAGCAATGAACAACGCTGGATTACAAAAAAGAGATATGATAGTTATTTTGAATGATAATAACATGTCCATTTCACCTAATGTTTGGGCATTCTCAAAATATTTTACTGAAATTATTTCAAATCCTTCATACAATAAATTCAAAGCAAATGTATGGGATTTTACAGGTAAACTTGATAATTTAGGTGATCGGATAAGACGTATTGCCTCCCGAGTTGAAGAAGGGATTAAAGTCGTAATTACACCTGGTATGTTATTCGAAGCACTTGGTTTCCGTTATTTTGGGCCCTTAAATGGACATAATGTAAATCAATTAATAAAAATATTTAACGATGTTAAAAATTTAAAAGGTCCGATTCTTATTCATGTTATAACTAAAAAAGGGAAAGGTTACAAACCAGCAGAAGATGATGATTTAGCTTTACATGGAGTAACACCATTTGATAAAGTAACTGGACAATCAAATAAAGATAAATCAACATTTCCTACATATACAAAAATTTTTGGCAGCGCTTTACTTGAACTTGCAAAACAAAACTCAAAAATTATCGGTATAACTGCTGCAATGTCCGACGGTACTGGATTAGACATGCTTCAAAAAGAAATACCCGAACGGTGCGTTGATGTTGGAATTGCCGAGCAACACGCAGTTACATTTGCAGCAGGATTGGCAACTCAAGGTTATATTCCAATTGTAGCAATTTATTCGACATTTTTACAGCGTGCTTTTGACCAGATTGTTCATGATGTTGCACTTCAAAAATTGCATGTCATATTCTCCATTGATCGTGGGGGTTTGGTTGGAGCAGATGGACCCACTCATCATGGTGTTCTTGATTTTGCTTACCTTAGGTGCATCCCTGAAATGGTGGTTATGGCTCCAAAAGATGAAGATGAATTACGAAACATGCTATATACTGCTATTTACTATAATGGACCTATTGCAATGCGATACCCAAGAGGGAGTTGTGTAGGAGTCAAAGTAAATTCAATTTATACAAAAATTAAAATTGGTAAAGCTGAAATAATACGTGAAGGCAATGATGTTGCCATTCTTGCAATCGGAAATATGGTTTATCCATCTTTAAGTGCAGCAGAAATCTTGGCTAAAGAAGGTATAGATGTCGAAGTTATAAATATGAGATTTGTCAAACCACTCGATGATGAATTGATTCAGCATATTGGTGAACGATTTTCATACATCATAACAGTAGAAGACCATTCAATACGTGGTGGTTTTGGCAGCGCTGTACTTGAATCTCTATCAAAATTCGAATATAAAAATAAACATTTCAAAATCCATGGAATACCAGATGAATTTATTGAACATGGATCAATCCCAGAACTTCATGCTATACTTAAACTTGAGGCCGCTGGTATTGCAAATGTTGTAAAAAATTTTCTTAAGTTAGAAAAAGAAAATATAATTTTAGATACAATGACATAAAGTATAAAATGGAAAATATAAAGCATAAAAAACTCCGTTTAGGAGTAATCGGGCTTGGTTGGGTATCGCAAATATTCCATCTACCTATTCTCAAGCGATTAGATGACGTAGAAATTATAGCAGTTTGTGATAAAGATAAATCACGATCAAAAATAATTGCCGAGCGATTTGGTGTAACCAAACATTATACAGATTACCAGCAGATGATACAAGATGAAGAATTGGATGCAATCGATATTTGTTCAAGCACAGATACACATAAAGAAATTGCCATCGCTTCGTTACAATCGGGGAAAGATATATTTGTTGAAAAACCAATTGCTCGCCATTATGAAGAAGCAATTAAAATTATAGAAGCAGCGAAACAATATAAAAAAAAGGTTATGGTCGGGATGAATAACCGTTTTCGCCCTGATTCGATGATTCTTAAAAACTTTATTGAAAAAGGTGAGATTGGGAAAATATTTTATGTAAAAGCTGGCTGGCTCAAGAAATTATCAAGCGATAATAAGTGGACAACTCAAAAGGAAAAAGCAGGCGGTGGCGTATTCATTGATTCGGGAATAGCAATGCTCGATTTGATGCTTTGGTTATTAAATTTTCCACCTATTAACCGAGTCAATGCTAAAATGTACATGCATAAAACAAAAAGTGTCGAAGACTCTTGCATTGCATTTATCGAAATCAAATATGGTACAACCATGATAATAGAAACAAGTTGGTCATTCCTTACTGCAAATGATTTCTTCTACTGTGAATTATATGGATCTGAAGGAAGTGCTATGATAAATCCTTTACGGATCAATAAACAGCTTCATGGAAACATTGTTAATGTTACACCATTGAATATTGATACCCAACTGAATTTATTTAAAAAAAGCTATGAGAATGAATTAAAACATTTCATTGGTGCTGCAAGAGGATTACACCCAGTAGTATCAACTGGAGACGAAGCAGTACAAAGGATGAGAATAGTGGAGGCAATATATCAATCAGCTGCAAAGGGTCGAGAAATAATTATAAAATGACAAAGATACCTGTTATAGGTCTTCTAACAGATTTTGGTATTTCGGATTCATATGTAGCGATCTTAAAAGGAAAAATACTCTCTATATCTCCACATGTTTCGATAATTGATATATCTCATAATATACAATCTCAAAATATTAATCAAACTGCATTCATCTTATGGAGTACGTATCAACATTTTCCTAAAAATACTATTTTCATTTGTATTGTTGACCCTGGAGTTGGGACAAGTCGGAAAATATTATGTGCAAAAAATAAGAATTATTTATTCTTAGCTCCAGATAATGGAATACTGAAATACATATTCGCGTATTCTAGAATCACAAGAATCGTAAGTGTAGAAAATAATAATTATTTTTCGAATCAAATCAGCAATACTTTCCATGGTCGCGATATATTTGCGCCTGTCGCAGCTTACTTAGCGAATGGATTATCAATTAATAAACTAGGCCCAATCGTTAAACCAAAAACAAAACCCGAATATTTTTTGTCGCCATCTGATAAAAAAAATAGAATTTATAAAGGTAAAATTATACATATAGATAAATTCGGCAATCTAATTACAGACGTCTTACTTAATAAGAAACTAATTCAATCGATCGAGATAGAAATTGGTAACACCAAAGTCAAAGAATATGCGTTTAATTATGCCAGTGCAATCATTAACAAACCATTTCTGATCGTGGGTAGTTCGGGATTACTGGAAATCTCTGCCCAAAACAAGAGTGCTGCTAAAAAATTGAATGTGAAATTAAATTCTAAATTTCGTTTATTGATCAAGAAAAAATAAGAATGAAAACAATATCAATAAATGATGAACTATACATGCTGAAATGCCTTTACTTAGCAGGTAAGGGTGCAGGGTACGTAAGTCCCAATCCAATGGTTGGTGCCGTTATCGTAAAAAATGGAAAGATAATTGGCTATGGTTATCATAAACAATTCGGTCAAGCACATGCTGAAGTCAATGCGATAAAATCTGCTAAAACTTCACTGAAGAAGGCAACTTTGTATGTTAACATAGAACCTTGTTGTTATTATGGTAAGACACCTCCGTGTTCCGATTTAATAATTTCAAGTGGAATATCAGAAGTAAAAATTGGTATGATAGATCCTAACCCACTTGTATCAGGGAAAGGAATATCGCAACTCAAAAATGCCGGGATTAAAGTCAACGTCGGGATATTAGAAAAAGAATGCAAGAAGTTAAATGAAGCGTTTATCAAATTTATTAAAACAAAAAAACCATTTGTTACTCTAAAGATTGCTCAGACAATTGATGGGAAAATTGCCGATTCTAAAAAAAAATCAAAATGGATTTCGAATGAACATTCGAGGGAATTTGTTCATTCTTTGAGAGCATGTACCGATGCAATTATAGTTGGTTCTAAAACCATTAATTTAGATGATCCAAATTTGACGACACATAACATTATAAAGAAAGATCCATTCAGAGTTGTTATTGATGGGAATTTTAATGTAAAAACAGATGCAAGAATCTTCACCAAGAATTCGGATAAGAATATTATTTTCGTTTCAGAAAAATCAGCTGTTGAGAAAAATAGTAAATATAATTTTCTTAGCTCTAAAGGGGTTGAAATTATTAAAATAAAAACTAAAATAAATAACATTATTCCAATAAAAAATATTCTCAAAGTCCTTGGGGCAAAGGGAATATCTTCAGTTTTAGTAGAAGGTGGAGCATTCACATTTAGCAACTTTATTATGAGTGGTGAAGTTGATAAAATTCTTGTATTTATTGCTCCAAAGATTTTTGGTAAGGGAATATCTTCATTCGAATATTTAAATACCCCAAATATTTGTAAAAATGTAGAACTTAAAAATGTTAGGACGAGAATGTTAAACGAAGACATAATTATAGAAGGATATGTTGAAAGGAAAACACATTAAATATGTTTACAGGTATCATTGAAGAGATCGGTACAATTTTGAAAGTAGCTCACAAGAATCAAAATTTAAGTTTAAAAATAACAGCTCCTAAAAGTTGTAAAGAATTACAAATTAAAGACAGCGTTGCAATTAATGGTGTCTGTCAGACAGTAATATCAAGGGAAAAACATTCATTTAGTGTTGAGGCTGTTGAAGAGACACTAAAGAAAACTAATTTTTCAAAATTAAAAACAAACGATAAAGTTAATATCGAACTACCTATGAGACTACAAAGTAGATTGGGAGGACACATTGTACTAGGCCACGTTGATTGTGTCGGTAGAATAAAAAAAATAGAGGAAAAAAATGGTAGTTGGATATTCACTATAACTTACCCCAAAGAATTTTCTAAATATATAATTTCAGTAGGTTCCATTGCAATCGATGGTGTCAGTTTAACAATTGCTCATATGAAAACCAATGAATTTAATGTGTCTATAATTCCACATACGATGGAAAATACTATTTTCAAGTACTACAAAATCGGGAATTATGCTAATCTTGAATTTGACGTTCTCGGGAAATATATTCACCAATTGATAAATGACAACGTTAAAAATGCCAATAATTTAAGTGAAATTAAACTCCGTACTTTAGGTTTTTAAGAGTTTATGGCAAGAAAGATTTATTATAAAGTATTAAATAACAAACAAAACATTATAACGGATGAGCAATGGGACAATATTTTACGTTTACAGCATTGGTATAATTCTGAATTTATATGGACAGCTGGTAAGTTAGGTTTTAAAATGTTTGCTGTTTTTCCAAATATCGAAAGTAAAATTATAGAACCGGAGGAACTTCAAAATAGAATCAACGAACGTCGCAGTAGGTTGCAAGGAGAAGGATTATCTCAGAATCAAATCATACGAAAGCTCGAGTCAGAAGGATTGATTATTATTCTAAAGGGAGGTTACTCTGCCGGATGCATAGCAAGTGGTTTTACGCGAGTCGCAGATAATGAATTTAATGCCTATCTCGTCTGTGATTTTCTTTTAAAAGCATCAAAGTTAGCACCCGATGCTGTTATTTCTATTATAGACGAAGGAGAATTCATTAAAACGAAGAAGATTAATTTGAAAAATGGTATTGTATCAGTAACGTGTGAAAGTCTTTCCGATTACTCATACTTTCAAACTTTAGTTAGTAACAAACATATATTTTCAATTGTCGATTCGTCGAAATATAATCATCATCCAGAATTCCATCATACTATTGCTAATTTCAATAATTTAACCAAACAAACCAAACGTAGAATTCTTGTAAATTGGAATTGGTTAGGATTTGAAAATAATTATGATCAAAATGGCGATGATTTTTTTGGTTATGATTTGAACACGAAAGTTAATAAATTTGAACTTTCTATAAAATAAAAGTGATTTTGGTAAGTGTAAAAAAATTTATTATCTTTACATAATTTCAATTAATAAATTAAGGAAAATATGTTCAGTATTCTCGTTATTGTCGATATTATCATCTGTATTTTATTAATGATTGTGATTTTAATGCAATCAAGTAAAGGCGGTGGTTTAGCTGGTTCGTTCGGTGGAAGTGCAGTCGGAACAGTGTTTGGTGTGAGGCGAACTGCTGATTTTCTTAGCCGTTCAACTACCGTATTAGCAACTATCTTTATCGTATTATGCATGGTTATAAATATATTTTTCCTGCCTGGGAAAACAACATCGAATGAAAGCATAATCCAAAAAGGTGGAACTCCCACAGCTGTACCTCGCCCGTTACCACCACAAAGTCAACCTGCAGCTCAACCAACAGAAGGTAAATAATAGAAATTAAATTTTAATATTTTTTCCACATGCGCCCATGGCTCAATTGGTAGAGCAGCTGACTCTTAATCAGCGGGTTCCAGGTTCGAGTCCTGGTGGGCGCACGCAATATAAATTGGGTAACTATTATTGATTCATTAATTATTATATCTAACTCATTTTATTTTAAATGATTGGTCCAACAAACATCAAGCAATCAAATAAGGTTGCGATTGTTACTGGTGGTGGTAAACGGTTAGGTCAAGCTATTGCTATTGAATTAGCAAAAAACGGTTTCGATGTTGCCTTTTCTTATTTACAATCTGAATCCGGAGCAAAAGAAACAATTAAACAGATTAGATCGATAGGGAAGAAGGGGTTAGCTACTAAAACAGATATTACGATAAAAAAACAGGTGGCTCACTTAATAAAAACAACGATAAAAAATTTTGGGCGTATTGATTTATTAGTTAATAACTCTTCGATTTTCGTAGAAAGTTCCTTATTGAAAACATCTGAAGAAATTTGGGATAGAACAATCAACATTAACTTAAGAGGAACATTTTATTGTTGTCAAGAAGTTGCACCAATTATGTTAAAGCAAAAATTTGGTCGAATAATCAATATCGCATCACTTGGTGGTTTACAAGCATGGACACAACATTTACCTTATAGCGTATCAAAAGCTGGAGTCATTTTTTTAACAAAGATTCTCGCTAAAACCTTAGCCCCTTCGATTTATGTAAACGCAATTGCTCCTGGAATTATTCAATTTGATAAAAAAGATGAACCATGGAGGCATTTACACAAAGATAAAATTCCATTAAAAAAATACATAACGACAAGAGATATAACAGACATGGTTATATATCTTGCTACTAGATGTAATAATATAACGGGGCAGATATTTCCCATTGATGGTGGACTATCCATTGTATAATTAGAAGTAATTTCATGAATGATACAACGGAAAGGGCATAAAAAAATATTAATTTTCTAAATAGTCCAGAAATGCGTACTATAAGGATATTATATTGTATTTTAGAATCATTATAGAGATTCCGAAAAGAAGATTTAAAAGACACAATTAATATTATTTAGTTCGGCGAGGATACTTCCCAAAATAATTTCATAGAAATATTTTGAAGCGATTAAAGAAATTTATTTGAAATCAAACAAGATTTCAAATAAATTCAAACAAAAGCTTGAAAACGCGAGAGTTGAAAATGAAATGTCAAAATATTATGAAAATGTTTATAAACTCATTAACCATTCTAACTAAAGTCCTGTTTATTAAGAAATAACTGTCAATCCATAATCTGCACAGTGAGGCACTTAAATAATGGCAGCAGTGAATCAAGTAACAATGAAGCTGATTAAAAGCCAATTGGCTTAAATATAAGTTTACCATATGAACAGGGATTAAATCCGTATATTTCTAAGAACCCTGGATTTGAGTTTTATTACTTCTTTATGAGAAAATTTAGGTTTGTTTACCCTTCAACAGGATTAATTCTATTTCCATGAGGCTTTGGAACTATTGATGTCTATGTGAAATATTAACATTAATTCAAATAAAAAAGGGAATAAAACCTTTGCGAATAATTTTAATTGGTAGAGAAAATTGCGATAAAATTATTAAATTTAATCCTATGCTTAGATATAGAACAATAATCCCAAGTAATTTGAAATTAAAGGAGTATTCCGACATTTCTGAAGAAGCATTTGAATAAGTAAAAAATAGATTGATTAATCCTCATAATAAAACTTGCAAAATGATGAAATGAATATTATATTAACAAAGGGGATGATATGGTTTCGACGTGGATGAGGATGGTCAGAATTGCATCTCGTGCTGTCCGAGTTGCACGTTAATAAAACGGAAAAAAAATAAGTGCAGACTATAACTACGCACTGGCTGCTTAATTAAAGCAACCCATCCTATGTGATTTTGCCCGATGGATCGCAATAGGGTGTCGACAAAATCGGGATAGCTTCAATAAATTCTCGGAATGTTGAAGCGAGAATATACCGAGATAGCTTAGGATTGCTGAGTCTGCTCCGGTAATTATAAGCGAAAAAATATGAGTGGACTATAGATGTAGAAGTTCTGATGGTCTTCTCTCCGGACCGGGGTTCGATTCCCCGCATCTCCACATAACAAAGTCGTCATTATGGCGACTTTTTCATTTTAAAATTATATTTAAATTTATGAAAATCAAATCAATTAAATTCACAAAGATGACGGCATCTGGTAATGATTTTATTGTAATTGACAATATACAAAACAATTATAATTTGGATTGGAAGAATTGCTCCTTTAATTTGCAATAGAAGATTCGGTATCGGAGCAGATGGTTTAATAATTATAAATAAAAGTTCAAAAGCCGATTTTAAAATGGATTATTATAATTCAGATGGTAGTTATGGTGGAATGTGTGGTAATGGAGGACGTTGCTCAGCTCTTTTTTATTCATTCAACACAAATCTAAATAAATTAAAATTTGAGGCATTAGATTATATATATTCAGCTGAGCTAATAGATGATAACAACATTAAACTCAAGATGAAAAATCCTAATTCATTGAAATTAAATATTAAACTTGATATTAATAAAAACAAAATTATAGCTCATTATATCGACACTGGATCACCACATACTGTAATATTTATTGATGATCTACCAAAATCAGTAAGTTTTAGCATTAAGGATGATAGCATAAAAAAACTTGGTTCATTAATACGTTATCAGGATCGATTTACACCAGATGGCACTAATGTAAACTTCGTAAAAGTTATTGATAACAATACGATTGAAATAAGAACATATGAACGAGGAGTAGAAGATGAAACTTACGCTTGTGGAACCGGAGCAGTTGCATCCTCTATAATTTCTTTTTTTATAAAAAATACAAATAATTTTATAGATGTTCATAATAAAGGTGGAGAAGTGCTAAAAGTAAAATTTAAAAATAAATCGTTTAATATTTTTGATGTTGAATTGATAGGAAATGCGAATGAAGTTTTTAAAGGATTTTATTACGTTAAAATTATGCCTGATAATATATCTTATGTAAAGTAATATTGATTATTACTTATTGCAGTATCAATCTACTCTCTTTTTCAATGAATTTATATATGATTTTGAAATATTCATAACCTCTAAGTTTATTAACTTATCTATCATAAATTTTTCTTTGATTACTTCTCCTAATATTTCGAAATGAATTTTATTCTTTTTAGCTAATTTTATAATATTATTGACATTATCTGGATCAGAAGTAATTATTACCCTCGATTGATCTTCTCCAAATAAATAATAATCAGGTCTAATATTAGTTTTTAATAATATATTAGCGCCTAAATCGTTACCTTTTTCAAACGAATAAATAGAAGATTCAGCAACGGATATCGCAATACCTCCTTCACTTACATCATGCATTGATTTAATTAATTTGCGTGATATCATTTCTAGACATGTAGTTTGAAGATTTTTTTCAATTTTTAAATTTATATTTGGTGAATCCCCAGCAATCATATTATGTTGAATCTTCAAATATTCAGATCCACCAATATGTCCCTTAGTTTCTCCGAGTATAATAATGATATCACCAATATTTTTAAAATCGGCTGAAACAATATTTGTAATATCAATTATTTCTCCAATCATACCTATTACTGGTGTTGGGTAAATTGCTCCGTTGGGATTTTCATTATAAAAACTTACATTGCCACCAGTCACCGGAGTTTCTAACTCACGGCAGGCATCTCCAATTCCACGAATTGACTCTTTGAATTGCCAATAAATCTCTGGCTTATTTGGATTGCCGAAGTTTAAACAATTTGTAATTGCAAGTGGTTTTGCTCCAACACATACCACATTTCTTGCAGATTCTGCAACAGCAATTTTTGAGCCTTCATATGGATTTAAAAACACATATCTGGAATTACCATCAGTTTTCATCGCAATAGCTCTATTTGTCCCTTTTATTCGGATTACTGCTGCGTCTCCTAGCATTTGTAGCATTGTGTTCGTTCTTACCATCGTATCATATTGTGTGTACACCCAATTTCTTGAACAAATATTTGGAGAACTCAATAGATTTAAAAATGTTTCAGTATAATTCTTTGGTTCATGGAGTTTATTCAAATTTATACTTCGAATTTTTTCATAATTTGGTTCTATTGATTCTTTATAATAAACAGGAGCACCTCCACCAAGAACCAAACTTTGTGCTGGTATATCAGCGACCTTCTCCCCTCGATAAAAAATTTTTATGCTATTATCATTTGTAACATTTCCTATTTCTTTGCAATTTAATTCCCATTTACTAAAAATTTTTTTAAGTGATTCTTTTTTTTCTGGTGTCGTAACTATAAGCATTCTTTCTTGTGATTCAGAAAGCATGATTTCATACGCAGACATATCATTTTCTCTAACTGGTACTTTGTCAAGGTTGATCCTCATTCCACTCTTACCTCGAGCACTCATCTCCGATGTCGAACATGCAATACCAGCTGCGCCCATATCTTGGATGCCAAATATAAGGTCAGCCTTTATTGCTTCAAGCGTTGCTTCAAGCAATAATTTTTCTGTAAATGGATCACCTACTTGCACTGCTGGACGTTTGTTCTCCGATTCATCAGAAATATCTTCTGATGCAAACGTAGCACCATGTATGCCGTCTCTTCCCGTCGAAGAACCAACGATCATTACAATATTTCCGACACCTTTTGCAGCTGCTCGAGCAATTCTTGAATGTTTTACTATACCAACTGACATTACATTAACTATTGGATTTTCATTATAGCAATCCTCGAAATATACATCTCCTCCAACTGTCGGGACGCCGAAGCTGTTTCCATAATCACTTATCCCCTTAACAATTCCTTTGATATAATATTGTGTTCTAGGACTATTCAAATTGCCAAAACGTAATGAATTTAATGCGGCAATTGGTCTTGCTCCCATTGTGAAAATATCACGCATAATACCCCCTACACCAGTCGCAGCACCTTGGTAGGGTTCAACTGCTGAGGGATGATTGTGACTTTCAATTTTAAATGCAATTGCTAAACCGTCTCCAATATCTACAAGTCCGGCATTCTCTTCTCCTGCTTTAACTAAAATTCTCTCACCTGTTCGTGGTAATTTTTTAAGTTCAGATATTGAATTTTTATAGCTACAGTGTTCACTCCACATGACACTATAGATTCCAAGCTCAGTATAGTTTGGAATACGTCCTAATATTTCAATTATTCTATTATATTCTTCTTCTGTTAGACCATGCTTTAACGCTATATTTAAACTAACTTTTGGTTCAATCATTGAACAATTTTATTTTAATTTTTAACATTGGATTCTATAGTCAGTAGGATTTGATCTTTTTCAACTGAATCGTTAACATTTATAAATAAATTTTTTATTTTACCGTTAATCATAGATCTTATTTCATTTTCCATTTTCATAGCTTCCAAAACTATTAAGCCCCCACCCTTTTCAACGATATCGCCTTGTTTAACTTCGATAGCTTTTATTAAACCTGGCATAGGAGCGATCACATTGACGATTTGTCGATCTGTAGACGAAATTTTGTTAAATTGTGAAAGAAGGCGTGATCTAATATCTTCAAGTTTTATTACAAAGACATGATGTTTTATCCATATTTCATAATCATTTTCAGAAATACTTTTAATATAAACATTAAAAAAATAATTACCGAATTTTATATTTTTTACCTCAGCATTAGAATTTAAAATTTCGTACTCATATTTACTTCCATCGATTAATACACAATTACTTGAAAGATATTGTAGGTCTATGCTGCTACATTCAGTTAATATCTTATAATTTTCCACTTTATTACCTCATATATTCACTTAATTTTAATTTCCATTTGCTTTTTATTTCTTCACCATTGTTTACTCCATCAGAATATCTTGGGAGCATTTTACTATCAATTAATGCGGCTATAGAGCCAACTTTTAACAAAAGTGGTGGAATGTTCTGTAAATCGTCTTGTTTAAAATCAGTCTTTAAAAAGTTTGTATCGAAATGACCACTTAGGAATTTTGGATGGTTCATTATCCACAAACATAAAGAGAGATTATTCTTTACACCAAATATCTCATAATTATTTAAGGCAGTTTTCATTCTTTCAATTGCTTCGTTACGAGTTTTTCCCCACACAATTAATTTTGACATTAAAGGATCGTAGTATGAATTAATTTCGGTTCCCTCTTCTACACCTGTATCTTCACGTATTCCAAATCCATGCGGTGATCTAATAAATATAATTTTTCCCGTTGATGGGTAAAAATTGTTGCAAGGGTCTTCAGCATAGATTCGGCATTCAATTGAACAACCATTAAATGAAATGTCTTCTTGTTTCATAGAAAGCTCTTTATTTTCAGCAATTTTAATTTGCTCCCTCACCAAATCTAAACCGACACGCATCTCAGTAACCGGATGTTCAACTTGAAGTCGTGTATTTACTTCTAAAAAATAGAAATTATTATTTTTATCAAATATAAATTCTACAGTTCCCGCATTTGTATATCCGCTTGTTTTTATTAATTGAATCGCTGATTGAACTAATCGTGCTCTAACATCTGATGTTACAATAGTTGAGGGAGATTCTTCAATTATTTTCTGATGCCTTCTTTGAATAGAACATTCACGTTCACCAAGATGAATTACATTTCCATGATGGTCAGCCAATATTTGAACCTCAATATGTCGGGGATTATCAATGAATTTTTCGATATAAACCCTATTATCCCCAAATGCAGAAAGTGCTTCGGACTGGCTGCTTCTTAACGCTGATTCTAATTCAGATTCAGAGTAAACTATCCTCATTCCTTTTCCACCACCTCCGCCAGCCGCTTTAATTAAAATTGGATATTTAATGTAGCGCGTAGTTTCGACAGCTTCATCATATGTCTTTATGGGTTCAGTAGTCCCTGGTACGAATGGGACATTGATGCTTTTGGCTAATTTACGCGCAGCCGTTTTATCTCCTAACAATTGGATTGATTTTGAATTAGGTCCTATAAAAATGATCCCATTGTTTTCAAGTAATTCAACAAATTTTGGATTTTCTGCTAAAAATCCATAACCAGGGTGAATGGCATCGGATTTTGTCTTTTTTGCAACTTCAATTATTTTTTCTTGATTTAAATAACTTTCACGCGCTGGAGCAGATCCGATGAAATGAGCTTCATCAGCCATCCTAACATGCATAGCGCCTTTGTCAACATCAGAATATACAGCTACTGAATTAATCCCCATTTCTCTGCAAGTCTTTATCACACGAATTGCTATCTCCCCCCTATTTGCGACTAATATTTTTCTGATTTTCATCTTAAATTTTTATATAAGTTCAACAACCGTAACTCCTGATCCGCCTTCATTCCATTCACCTAATCTAAATGATTTTACATACGAATTAGTTTTTAGATATTCAGCTATTTTCTTACGTAAAGCACCTGTTCCTTTACCATGTATTATATCTACACGATGAATACCTGCTAATATCGCTGTATCAATAAATTTATCAACTTCTGAAATCGCTGCTTCGCTGTACATTCCACGTAAATCTATCTCTCGTTTTACTTGGTTCATAATAGGTAGAGTATGAGATGATTTGACTTTTGTCATATTGTTATTATTGATTTTGATTAAATCCTTTTGATTTACTTTAATACGTAAATCACCAGTTAAAATTATATAAGAATTATTTTCTAATTTTGTGACTACTTCACCTGTAGTATTACTTTCCTTAAATTTGACCATATCACCAATTTGAAAATCATACGAATCAGGAGCAGGAGAAACTTCTTCTAATAATTCATTTAATTTAACATCTAACTGCTTGATTTCATTCTTAGATTTCTTTATTGTTTGCTTTTCTGCTGATGATTCTCTAATTTCCTTAATAGATTTTTCGATTATAGAATTAGCAACTTGAACTATTTGCTTTGCCTCATTTAACGCTCGAGCTCTTATAACTTTAACTTCATTTTCTAAAGATGTAATCTTATTCTTATAAATCAGATTCAAGTTATCTAATTTTTCTTTTTCAGAGTTGACAGTTTCTAGTTTTAATTTTAACTCCCGTGTATAATTTTCAAGATCAATAATTAAATTTTCTAATTTGTTCGCTTCTTTTCCAATAAATTCTTTAGATCTTTGAATAATGTTATTCGGAATATTTAATCTTCTTGCCATTTCAAATGCATAGCTGCTCCCGGGAATACCAAGCCTAAATTGAAATGTAGGTTTTAATGAATTTTGATCAAATTCCATTGATGCATTTTCCATGTATGGCGTCTCAAACGCAAAGGCTTTCAAAAAACCATTATGTGTTGTTACTATTGTTGTCGAACCGATTAAAGTTAATTGTTCAAGTATAGCAGCCGCTAACGATGCGCCCTCATTAGGATCTGTTCCAGTACCAATTTCATCGAGTAAGACTAAACTTGAAAAATTAGTATTCTCAAGAATGTATTTCAAGTTATTCAGATGAGAACTAAAACTACTTAGGTCATTTTCAATGGATTGTTCATCTCCAATATCAACAAATATATCTGAGAAAATTCTAATTTCACTTTCAGCTGATGCCGAAATATGACATCCCGATTGAGCAAGTACTATTAGTAAACCAATGGTCTTCATAGCAACACTTTTACCACCAGCGTTAGGACCAGTAATAACAATTGTCTTTGTTTCTTCAGGGATTTTAATATTCAAAGGAACGATATCCTCCCTTTTATGTTTCTTAAGTAAAATTGGATGATACGAATTTCTAAGAATAAATTCTCCTTCAGCTTTAATAACTGGTTCTGAACCAATAATTTCTATCGAATATTTTGCTTTTGATTGAATAAAATCTAACTCTGATAAAATATAAAGGTTCGAAAAAATATGGTCTTTTACTTCACGAACCTGTTCAGTTAATCCTTTTAATATTTTCTCGATTTCATTTTGTTCCTGAATATAAAGAGTTCGAAGTTCATTATTAAGTTCTAAAGTTGAAGAAGGCTCAATATAAACGGTTGCACCACTTGATGAGACGCTATGGATTAACCCGGGGACTCTATTCCTGTACTCGATTTTAACAGGAATAACCATTCTTTCTTCGCGAGTAGTTATTATATCATCTTGTGTCCAATCTTTTCCCGAGATTGATTTTAATATCGATTCCAAATTCTTTTTCAAAATGATATTTTTTTCAATAATAAGTTTACGAACTTTTTTTAATTCTCTGCTCGCATTATCCCGAACTTTATTATCTTCATCAATAGCATTATTAATGTTATATTCTAATATCTTCTCGATATAGAGAGATTTAACTTTTTCATATAAAAGCGGATATATTTTCGCTCTTCGAGTAAAATATGCGTGAGTCGATATCGATGTTTTTAATAAATTACCAATTTTTTTAAGTCCATCAGCTGGTAGAATAAAATTTTCTATACTCGACCTGTGAAGCAAAGTTCTTATGTCAGAAATGTTATCAATTGGAAGTGGATCATCAGTTTCAATCAAACGTTTCATTTCGGTTACTAACGATAGATTTTTTTTAATAATTGAAATATCTATCGATGGTTTTAAATTATCAATATGCTCCCGGCCAATTTCTGATATAGAATACTTCTTAATGTATCCTTTTACTTTATCGAATTCTAATTTTTCAAAAGAATTTAAGTGAACACGCATATTAATGTGTTTTTATACTTTCAAGAATGTCTTTAATTTCATCAAAGAACATTTTTGAATCGGGTATAAAACTTGTAAGATGATTGAAAAGTGTTGGTGCAACTTGGTAAGTATCTTCGTAAAGAATTGATTCCTTTTTTGCTACCTCATCGGGTACTTGAAAGAGATTAAACATAACCAAAACAAGACTAACAGCAATCATACCTTGAAAGGTACCTATCACTGCCCCAAATATTCTTGAGATAAAGCTAATACTTTCACTTCCACTCTGGCCAAACCACTTGTACAATAAGTTTACTATCACAATTGAAAATAAAAATATAATCGCAAAACCTAATACCATAGCAATTTCCTTACTAAAGTCGAACCATTTCATCATATAGTTTGCAGTCGGAGACATTAATTTGGTAGCAGCCACTAGTCCACCCATAAATCCAATGATACTGTAAAGTTTTTTAAAAAAGCCGTCTTTAACCCCAAGAACAACAAATAATAATATTCCTACAGAAATTAAAATATCTACCAAGTTCATACCTTATTTCCCTAAAAATTTTCTGACTACTTCTTGAATAAATTTTCCATCTGCTTTACCTTTCAGCTCTTTCATAACAATTGGCATGACTTTACCAAAATCTTTCAATGTTGTAGCTCCAAGACCATTTATTACCTTTTTTACGTATATCTCTATCTCTTCCGAGGATAATTGTACAGGTAAATATTCTTGGATTATTTTGAGCTCCTTTTCTTCTTGTTCAGCTAAATCGTTTCTTCCGTTCTTTCGAAATATTTCAATCGACTCTTTTCTTTTCTTGGAGGCACTCATTAGGACTGAAATTTCATCATCTTGACTCATTCCTGCTGATGGTCGTTTTTCAACGTTTTTTTCTAACAATCCTGCTCTAATCATTCTAAGTGTTTCGACTCGAATTTTATCTCCCGCCTTCATAGCACTTTTAAGATCCTCTGATATTTTTTCTAATAATGCCATAAATCAATTCCTTCATTTAAAGAAATATATGACTTTACCAGATGATTGTCAATTGTTAATATAAACTTTATCTCACTAGGTTTGAAATCTTGTATAATGGATATAATTGAATCCTTTTCAAAAATACAGAATCAAATGATTTAGAAATTAAATCCCAAACTCATGGAGAAATAAGGATGACAGAAAATTTGAATAAAGAAACATTTTTAAATAAAATATTTAATTACGAAAAAAACAAAGAATGGAAATATTTAGGGGAATTACCCAGTTTAGTGGATTTTTGGGCACCATGGTGTGGACCTTGTAGAATAGTCGGACCAGTTCTAGATGAACTTTCAAATGAATATAAAGGAAAGGTCAATTTTTATAAAGTCAACACCGAAGAAGAAAATGAACTTGCCTCAATGTTTGGCATTCAAAGTATTCCAAGCTTGTTATTCATACCAAAAGATAAGCAACCGATGATGGCTGTGGGTGCATTGCCAAAGGATACTTTAAAGAAAATCATCGACAAAGAGCTACTTGGCATCGACAACGATGATGGTAATAAACAAAATAACCATGCATAATAATTATTATTTAAATATGGTCAAAAAGTTAATTGATCTTTTCAGTAATAGGAAGTGGCAAAGGCATATTTTATTCTCGATCATCGGAGGTGGAATAGGGTACGCTTATTATTATTTCATTGGATGTAATAATGGAACATGTTTAATTTCCGGTAATCCTTACATTAGCACATTATACGGTGTAGGTATAGGATTATTGGTACCAATTAAAAACGAAAATAGAAATAAAGAATATTAAAAATTTTATTTAAAACATGAATTTTTAATTTAAAATACATGTCCATTTCTAAATTGACATATGCTAAAGCTTGTTATCATAATAGTTATACCAATCAATATACCGATGTTTGGAAGGATATTGATTATACCAACAC
>JBBIRP010000017.1:13953-19520 GCA_037441745.1 Ignavibacteriales bacterium | reverse complement strand
GGTATGTATGCAAGATAACTGTAAACAAGAACATATGAACCCTTTTCCCATGATAAAACATAATCTCCCTGATTATTCGTTATTGTGCCTCTTGATGTTCCAAGTATGCGGATATTGGCTGCAGCTAATGGTTAATTTGTGGAGTTATCAATTACTTTACCATGAATTGTAAAAATTGTCTGCGTAAAAGTATGCGCGATGATGAAATGAAAAACACAAAATAAACAGTATGAAATCCAATGAGATTTCATTTCAGAATATTTTAGTAAGATAATTTTACTACAGTTTACGATGCGAGTTAATAAAAGTTTTATTAGTTTATGTGCGACCCAATTAAATAAATTTCAAGTGAGCCGCACACAATTAGATTACTTGGTTAAGACCATTTTTTTGACATCAGAAAAAGTACCAGCATTAATTTGATATATATAAAGTCCGCTGGCTAAATTGCTCAGATCCGCTTTTAAAGAATATGAGCCAGGATCATATTCGCCATCTGCTAATTTCATTACTTCTTTCCCAAGTATATCATAAACAATTAAACTGACATAATTTTTTGATGGCAGATCAAAAGTAATCGTCGTTATCGGATTAAATGGATTTGGATAGTTTTGTTTCAATGCATATTGTTTTGGAATTTGGTTTGTTCCTTTTACTCTCATTTGCAATCTAAGATTATCACTACCATTAATCACAAATTGACCATTACCGACTAATGAGTTAGAATTAATCAATTTATTTCCATTTAATTCATCTATGAAATACTCCATTATGCCATTCACATTGTACTTAATTGTTAAAGGATATATAGGTGACTTCATTTGAATCGGATAAGTAACTTCGTTAGATAAATTGGATTGATAAACTTCAATTTTTCTTTGACTGGCAAACCTTACATCGAAAATATCTCCAGGAGGAAGCGGTGGAAGTTCATATTTATATAAATTAAGATCATCAGATGAACACTCTGCTAGTTGAAGTGTTCTTTTGTATCCTGATTTTGTCATTATAGTTAATGAGACAGAAGGTTCCAATGTTTTTTGATCGACTTTTGGTTCATTGCTAGGACCTAATAAAATACTACCATCAGAACTTGCTTTAACCCAATAACCTTTACCTGGTATTAACGTTGATGTTGTAACATAATCCAAACCATCGTAGCCATAAACATAGCTTGAAATAATTCCACCACTTGGTACAGGGACTTCGTGATCAACCGAACCTATTATATTCCAACCAGCTCTAAGTAAGACCATCGCATTATTTAATGATCCACCCGAAATTAATTGGTTACCCGAAGTAGAAGATTTAATCCAATATCCATTTCCATTTTGAAATGAATCCACTAATTGATATACCGCATTATATTTAAATCCATAACCGTTAATTGCAGTTGGAAATATCGAACTAACGCTTCTATCGCTTCTAGTAACTGGTAAAGAGACTAAATTCCAACCCGACATCAAAGAAACAGTTGTTCCTTGAACATTTGTATTAATCAGGTAGCAGCTGTCGGCACCAGGCCAGTTTGATAGTGGATTGAGGAAAGTATTCATTTCACTGATTGTGCCTGTACCGCCGTTTGAAATATCATAGAAACGATAATTGCCGCCGAGGAAATCTTTCAAACCCATCCAGGCACCGGTTGCCTCTGGTGGTAAATAACCCATTTCAACTGGTCCATAACTACATTCAACTATATTTGATGTTTCATGTAATTTAATTTGAAAATTTAAAAATAATGTCGTTGCTGGATCATAAAAAGCAAGCATATGCTTCCATTGAATAATAAATACTCGATTAGGAGAAAAACCTGTTGTAGTATAAACGATTTGTCCAACATCTCCATTGGTGCTCAAATCAGCCCACCATGCCCCAATTGCTTTAGTGGGTCTACCACGAGCACCAAAAGATTGCTCAAAGTAATAACCAAGTTGTTCATTAGTTGATAAACCACGTTCTGATCCTGAAGTACCCGTACCGAGTTCCAACCAACCATTCGTACTAATTTGTACTCTGTCATAATCATAATTATCAAACCGAAACGTGAATGGTAAAGTGATTAGATCCCTCGCATCGTCTCCAGATGGTCCGGGTAATGAAGTGGCTATTTCTATTTCTACATACGGAGAATAACTTTTATTCACAGTCCATTGTGATACAGTTGAGGCAGGATAAACTATAATCGAAGATTGGAGTGTATCGTTGCTTGGATTATTGTCGGGTGCGAGTGATATTGCCTGAACGATATAAGTTCCAATGTTCATCGGTGAAAATGTTCCATCGAAAGTAACCGACCGAGTTTCAGCTAAACCTAACCCAGGTATACGCTTTTCGGACGAATAAACTTCAGTGCCTTCAAATAAAATTCGATACTTGACGTTAAACGAATCACTTTGTGCTATTGCACTTAAGTTTCTGAATGAAGCACGGATTGGCGAAATTGTTGCACCAATATCGTAATCACTCCCTTCGGTGGGTGAATTTAAGGATGCCACTTTATAATCAAAATAATTTGTAGGTAATTCGAATAGCATTTTGCGCTCCCAAGCTCCATTACCGTGTGTAGCAATTCTTATCGTTCGATTCGATGGTGATATCGCAAAGTCGGCAACAATGACTGCATCTGGTAAACCAGCACTAAAGGACAACCAAGAACTTCCTGCATCAGTGGAAACATAAACACCAATGTCATTACCAGCATAAACGATATTCGAGTTTACAGGATCAACTATGACAGCAGTTGTTGGAACATCAGGTAGTGTACCAGTTATATCACTCCATGTTGTTCCACCATCTGTTGTTTTAAATAAATGCCCTGTCCCAAATCCACCAAAAGCAACATAAGCAACGTTTGAATTTTGTGGATCAATTTCTATGTTCATTGGATAACGATCAGGTAATGTTCCCGTTACATCAATCCAATTGGAACCACCATTTGTTGTTTTGTAAATATGTGCATGGTGATTTATCGGGGCAGTTCCTACGAATACCAAATTAGGATCTGTTGAAGAAATTGCCATGGATAATGCAGGATTCCCTCCATCGATGCTGCTTTTTATGTTGTTCCAAGTCTCTCCTGCGTTTGTAGATTTATAGATGTTATACGTACCAAAGTAAAGTATATTTGTATTCGATGGTGAAACAACAAACGGAGAATTCCAGGCACCACCTGTGAAACCACCCGAATAGAAAAAAGAGGCCCCGCGATTTGTTGATTTGTAAATTGCTTGACCAGACCGGTATGCTGCATACATTATGCTATCGTTTTGAGGATCAATTGCTGTCCAACCAACTTCATCCACAGCACTATTATGATCCCATACTGATGAACCAAGATATCTGTAACCGGGAATGTGGTCTTGAGATTGGACCAATGCTAAAAGCGAATCGGTTATAGAACATGAAAGTCCGTTGTACATTTGACCAGATTGCATACCAAAACCAATGTTCACGTATGAACCTCCAAAATCGGTTGATCTATAAACACCATCATCATTAACAGCGTAGATAATATTTGGATTTGTAGGATGAATTGCATAAGCATGGTTATCAGCATAACCAGTATTTACGTACGTGAATGATTGACCACCATTAGTTGACTTACTTAAAGAAACTGAATTATGCACAATGATACTTGAATCGAGTGGATGTACAGCCACATAGTGTGAATACCATCCTTGAACACCAAAGATTGAGTTATTGTTAAGCTTTACCCAACTCGCGCCGAAGTCAGTTGACCGATATAAACCTCCGGTCCCAGTTGTGCTATCGGCAGCACTTGCGTACACGACATTAGGATGGGCGGCATAAACAGCAAGATGTGTCTTCCCTGTATAACTTGGTATCGGAGAAATACTCCAATTGTTACCACCATCTGACGAACGCAGAGTTGTGCTATTTGTAAAATTTCCAAATGAACACATTATAAGATTTGTGTCAGTTAAATGTAAAGCAATGTCAATTGCCATCGGAGCGGCAACAATCAAATCCCACGTACTTCCGCTGTTTACAGTTTTAAACAGACCTTCAGTTGTAGCTGCCCATAGTGTATGTGGGTTAAGTGGATTCATTTTAATTGTTTGAATTCCGCTTTGCTGATTATATGACCAATCGAGGCTCTTCGTCCATGTTTGTCCATTGTTGGTTGTTTTTAATATCCCTATTCCGTAGCTTCCCCTTGTTGTTCTAATCACTAAGCCACCAACCGAATTTTGATAGCGATAGACTTCTCCCGTTCCGAGATATATTACATTTGTATCCGTTGGATCGATGACAATTGCACTTATACCAAGGGCAGGATACCCTAATTTTACTTGTTCACAATCACCGCCAAGTCCACCAGTGAATGAACGCCATAAACCTCCGCTTGCGGTTCCAACATACACAGTGTTTGGATTCAATGGATTTATAGCAACACTAATCGAGCGGCCTTGTAAATTTAAAGGTCCAATTGGATCCCAGATACTTCCTCCGCAAATGCTTCTTGGAATTTCTCGCACCTTATTTTTGGTTGTCTGGTATGCTCTGTAATACTTATCGGGTGGTATATCTTTTTCAGGATAAGCACGCGCTAGCGTCCAAAATTCTAAAGCCTCAAGAGCTCCAGAGCGTGCTGTTTCATTTTTCTTGGTGTTTTTCTTTTCATTAGGGCTCTCTTCTTTCATATTAAGTATTAAGCTCAAAATAAAAATCGAGCAGATTGAGAAGAAAATCCCAAAACGGTTCATGACATCCTCCATGAAAATTTTTCTACAAGTAAATTTTGTGTATAAGTTTAGTTCATTCAGAGTTTTATATTCAGATAGTTCCGATTACAATATAAAATGGTTTGCATTTAAAATCAAAAACCTGAGTTGACTTATTAAAATATCTCATCAACCTTTATTGCATATTGCGTTTGTTTCCATTTTTAAATTTTAATTATTTGCCATTTATCAATAACGTTATTATTTTGGTTTAAGATAATCATTTTTTTTAAGAAACAAGGAACGTTATTTATGTCAAAAATACTTAAGATAAAAGAGATTCCATCTGAAAAACTTCGGTGGAAATGTGAATTAGGGTCACTTAAAGTTAAAACCACTGATGATGTTAAACTAACAAAAGAGATAATAGGCCAAGACCGTGCACTGCGAGCATTGAGGTTGGGTCTGGAAATGAAACATCCCGGTTACAATGTTTTTGTAACAGGTTTTTCAGGTACCGGTCGGATGACTACGATAAAACGTCTTTTATCCGAATTTCAAAATAAAAAAGTTCCACTTCGGGATCATTGTTATGTTCATAATTTTATGAACAGTGATCAACCAATTTTAATATCACTGCCGGCGGGAGATGGTATAAAATTCCAAGAAGATATGGATAATCTTATCCAAGAGTTTTTAAAAAATATTCCAGCGGTACTCGAAAGTCGAAGATTCAAAGAAGAACGAAAACGCTCGATGGAACTTTTTCAAGAGCGGCAAAGAAGTGTACTTAAAGATTTCGAGCAGAAAGTAAAAGAGCGAGGGTTCGAAGTTGTTCAAGTTCAGGTTGGTCCAATCATGCGACCTGATATTGCACCT
>JBBIRP010000017.1:0-13933 GCA_037441745.1 Ignavibacteriales bacterium | reverse complement strand
GTATATTGCTGATACAATGAATAATGTGATTCGCCTTGTGAAAGAAGGAAAAATATCTAAAGAACAAGTCGAACAGATGATGAAGGAACGTACAATTCTTGAGAATCAGATGGAATTGATGCTGAGAGAACTCCGCAACATTGAAAAGAAAGCAAAAGAATCGATTGAGGCATTATCAGAAAAATTCGTCTTACCACTTGTTAAAGAAAACATAGATGAGATTAAACAAAAGTATGATAATAAGAAACTACATCATTATTTGGATCAAGTACAAAACAATGTAATGTCAGATCTAAATCGGTTTAAAGGTCAAGAGGAGCAAACTCAACAAGTTACAGTAACAACAGCTCCTTCAACTGATGAGGATGAATTTCTTGAATATCGTGTAAATGTTATAGTTGATAATTCAAGAACTGAAGGTGTTCCAATTATAATTGAAACAAATCCAAGATTTAAAAATATATTTGGTACCATCGAGAGAGAAGTTGACCGTAACGGTATCTGGCGGACTGATTTTACATTGATTAAAGCGGGGTCACTTCTACGAGCAGATGGAGGTTTTCTTGTCATAAATGCTCTCGATGCGCTTGTTGAACCGGGAGTTTGGCAAACATTAAAGCGAACACTAAGAAATGGACTCTTAGAAATTCAACCTATTGAAACTGGAATTTTCGGTGCAAGTTCGGCTTTCAAACCAGAGCCGATTGAAATAGATGTCAAAGTTGTAATGTTGGGGGATGCTTTTATTTATTTTCTTCTCTATGATCAGGATGACGATTTTAAGAAAATATTCAAAGTGCGCGCAGACTTCGATACCGAGATGCCAAAGCGAAGAAAAACAATTGAAAAATATATTCATTTCATAAAAATGATTTGTGATGATGAAAAGTTAAAACCTTTCGACACAACTGGTATCGCAAAAGTGATTGAATATGGTGTACGATTAGCAGGTCGACAAAATAAACTTTCAACTCGATTCAATATTATTGCAGACTTGATTCGTGAGGCAAATTATTGGGCTTCAAAGGATGAAAGTACAACTATTACTCAAAAGCATGTGAACAAAGCAATTGATGAACACCTCGAGCGAATAAAAATGCTGGAAGACAAAACTAAAGAAATGATTTTAGAAGGAACAATCATGATCGATACAAAAGGAGCTGTTGTTGGACAAGTTAACGGTTTATCTGTACTTGATGTACGTGAATATGTTTTTGGGATACCAAGTAGAATAACAGCGAGGACTTCTATTGGACGGGCAGGGATTATCAACATTGAGCGCGAAGCAGCGATGAGTGGCCCAATTCACAACAAAGGAGTTTTAATTATAAGTGGCTATCTATCAGGTATGTATGCCCACAACAAACCATTGACTATGAATGCGAGTATTACATTCGAGCAAAATTATGGCGGCGTTGATGGTGATAGTGCATCTTCAACAGAAATCTATGCAATACTTTCAAGTCTTGCCAATATTCCTATTCGACAAGATATTAGTGTGACGGGTTCCGTCAATCAAAACGGTGAAATTCAACCTATTGGTGGGGTCAACCAAAAAATTGAAGGTTTCTTTGATGTATGTAAAAGACGCGGATTAACAGGTAAACAAGGAGTTATTATCCCTCATCAAAATGTAAAAGATTTAATGCTACGTCAGGATGTAATAGAAGCTGTCGAAAAAAAGATGTTTCACATTTATGCAATTAAGACTATTGATGAAGGAATTGAAATCCTAACTGGCTTACCCGCCGGTAAACGTCTAAAAGATGGTTCATTCGAAAAAGGCTCGCTTCATTATCTCGTTGATAAAAAACTTACAGAATATGCCAAACGTTGGAAAGAATTATTAAGTTGATAAAAAAATCAATGGCTCACTATAAAAAGATCATACTTCGTTCTTTTTTTCTCACATTTTTTATTTATCATTTAGCATCCTCCTGGGGATTCACCGCACATAAGATTATAAACCTTAAAGCGGTTATGCATCTTCCAAATTCAATGTATTATTTAAAGAAAGATAGCATATTCTACCAATCTCAAGCATCAGCGCCGGATTACAGGAAGGATTATTCAGACACATCTTTTTTTGCTGAAGCCCAAAGACATTACATCGACATTGATGTGTATCCTAATTTTCACAATATCCCACATAATCTTGATTCTATGGTTTCGATGTTTGGAAGAGAAAACGTAAGACAGAATGGAACACTGCCTTGGACAATTGCTATAGTAACAGACTCGTTGACAAAACAACTCGCTCGTGGAGACATTAGCAAAGCAGAGTCTACAATGAGCGACCTTGGACATTACGTTGCAGACGCACATCAACCACTCCATTGCACTGAAAATTATGATGGTTGGGCGACAGGCAACAGTGGCATTTATAGCCGATATGAAACATCTATGATAAATTTGTTCCAGTCTGATTTGATCGTTTATCAAGATACAGCTCGGTATGTTATAAATCCAACTGACTTTGCATTTGAGTTCGTATTTTCATCAAATTCCCTTGTTGATTCAATTCTTGCTGCCGATACTTACGCTAAATCATCCTCCGGTTGGAATGGAAATGGAATTCCACCTCAATCATATTACAATGCCCTATGGGAAAAAACCCAGAATATTACAAAAATCCAAATACAGAACGCAACTCTTGCTTTAGCATCATTATGGTATACTGCGTGGATAAACGCCCAAGCCATCACGGATATGCAGGTTGTGCATGTTGAGCCACCCAATAAATTTGTACTAGTTGAAAACTTCCCTAACCCGTTCAATCCTATAACCGAAATAAGATTTACAATCCCAAATTCATTAAGAATTTCTTTAAAAATTTATGATTGTGCAGGGAAAGAACTCTTGACCCTTCTTGATGATGTAAAAGAAGCGGGAACATTTTGTATTAAATGGAATGCCATTGATTTTTCAAGTGGAGTTTACTTTTTGAATTTATCTAGTACCAATTTTAATTGCACCAGAAAAATTATACTTGCAAAATGATGTGGACTTGTTCAAGTTTTAAAGCTTGAAATTATTTATGAAGTACTTAATATTAAAATTAATAGTATTTGCTTATTTAATTTACCTCTTAATCTTTTTAGTTTCTTATTACGATCCTGCATCATCAACGTTTCGTCCACCTTTTGCTATTTGGTTAATTGATATTATAAATCTTTATATTCACGAAGCAGGGCATTTCTTCTTCAAAATATTCGGGCAGTGGATGTACTTCTTAGGTGGCTCTCTTTTTCAATGCATCGTTCCAGCTACTCTACTAATTATCGGGGCGAAACAAAATTTTACCAATGCTTCGTTTGCGGGTTTCTGGCTTGGTGAAAGTATGATAAATGTCAGTATCTATATAAAAGATGCACCATATCAAAAATTGAATCTAATTTCTAAAGGACTCATTCATGACTGGCATTGGTTGCTTTCGAGTAATCTCAATGCTGCAGAAACGTTATGAGATATTATTTTTATTATTGGTATAATTTTTTGTATAATCTCGATTATAGTAGGAATAATATCATCGTTGAGTGACTTTAAATGGTATCGGGCCCACGAGTTTCCTGATTGACAATGATTTTAAAAACAACAATTAAAAGAAAAAATTACTAAAACCATTGTATATCATTGTATATAGTAGCTATTTCAGTTGATGAGATATACGGTATGAGAAAATAAAAAATAATTATCCGTACTTGTTTGAATGTTTAGTAGATCCTTTTATAGACTGTGATAATTCATTATCTTATTATTCGTCTAAAGATAATCTTCAGATATTAATATCAAATGAAATTAAAGTTTATAATAATTTTGTTGGTTTTGTTGTTAACATCGTGCTCAAAAGAGAAAGAGAAAAAACCTTCGGTGACATCTAAAGATGAGCTTTATGTTTATTTGGATTCACTCGAATATGAGTACGAAAATTCGTGTGCGGCAATTCAGCGTGCTCGCTTAAACATGTTAAGAAAAAATGAATCACAAGAAATCGATAAACCGGTAATAAAATTAGCATCTTTACTTTTAGATACAAATGCTTTTAAAATTATTATAGAGTGGCGTGGTCGAGCAAGTTCACTGGCTGATAAACTTTTAGTGCGCCGTTTGGATTTGTGGTATCGTTTGTTCTTGGGGGGCAAATTACAATTCGACCCAGAAATTTTGCAAGCCGAAAATAAACTCCTCCAAGAATTTTCTAAAACAAAATACTTCTTTGATGGATTTCCTTTTTCAGCTTCAGAAATCTTACGGAAACTCCGGAATGAGAAAAATAGTAAAAAGCGTAAAAAAATATGGGAAGCAATAGTTGAACAGAACGAGACATTCAACCCAAGATTAAAAGACCTGATAGCACTAAGGAATAAAAAATCTGAAACAATGGGTTTCAATAACTATTACTCGATGGTTTTGTATCTGCAAGCTATTGATGAGAGATGGTTGTTGAAAACTATAAATTCCGTTGAAGAACTAACGCGCGCCGAAAACAATAAAATATTAAATGCGATGAAAAAGAAATTCCGTCTGAAAAAATTAAATCCATGGGATGTTGATTTCATTACTAATGATTCGCCGACTCTACCAAAAAAATATTTTTCTAAAGATTCTGTTGTAGAAATCATCCACCGTTTAGAGAAAGGTATTGGTTTTGTTGTTGATTCACTCAATATTAAAGAGGAGTCCTCTCCAGAGATACAAACTACTGTATGCAGCATCATCAAAATTCCGGATGAAATACAAATAACGTTACGACCCAAAGCTGATGGAATACATTTTTATGAATCTGTTTTCCGTGAATACGGTTACGCTCTCCATGGAAAAATGACAAATGTAAAATATCCAATTTTAAAAGGTTACAGCATTGTCCTTGGTAGTAAAAACTCCGCCTTTGAAAATGGGGTTGCAAATTTTCATGCATTATTTTTAACCGATTCACTGTGGCTATCAAAATTTATTCAACTAAAAGGAAAGGAATTTCAACAATATATTTTGAAAAAAAACATGTTTGAAATTCTAAAAATACGTAAATCAATTAAACAATTCTTCACAGAGTATGAAATGTATAAGATTCCCGAAATAAGTATTGATTCCTTAGAAAGAAATTGGTTGAAGAATATTTTTAATATTGCGTGTGAAGAAAATGCTCAACCTTCTTTTGAAGCAATGGAGCAATTTATTAAAAATCCTTGTACTTCTCAAAGTTATATACTAGGCGAAATGATTGCTACACAAGTTTATGAAGCAATGGTGAGTAAATTCGGAAACAATAGATTCTCTGAACCATCGGTGGCAGGTTGGCTTACCGAAAACTTGTATTCAATAGGTGAGACAATTGGGTGGCTTGATAAAATCAGAAACGCCACTGGAAAATCGGTAGAGCCCGGAGCGTTGTTAAGAAAACTTGGGATCGAACACATGGATTTAGGTGCTCGAAAAAATGAAGAATAAAAATTTTGAAAGGATAGTTCTTTATGAAGATTTGGATGATCTTAGTTAACATTTATTTATTGTTCGTTATTTTAAACTGTGCAGCACAAGAAAATCGGAACATCATTGATTTTTACCCAATTGCCGATTCAATTAGTGAGTATCCAGAAATAAATGTATCTCTTGATGTTTTATGTCAAAAGAAGATTTCTAATGTCTATGTAACACTCCTTAGCTATAAAGGTCAGAAAAAGATTTATATGGCTGCAGTGACAAATGAAAAGATTGAAAATCCTAATAAAGAAATAAATCGTATACTTGATTTTAATGGACCTGTTCCAAAACTTGGAAAAGTTTCAACTTGGGGTTATGTGTTTGACCGTAATAATGACGGGAAGATCGATTATATGGCTTTGGTTGATGGCGCTGCTCCATTTTTAGACGATAAAATTCCAGAAGATTATCCCGTTCGGGGACAGAAATTATCTATGCTTAATCTTGAATTGTACGTTAGTCATTGTAAGATAATATTTAACCACTGGGCAGACGATAATTATGATGGTAAAATAGATGCCGTAGTTCATGTTGAAAGTGATAACTTAAGAGATTGGATTAAACGAAGAATCGTTGCCCGTTGCACTAAATTCAACGATACATTTGACGATGTTTGGGCTTTCGGAAAGAAAATAACAGAAAAACATGATAGTGTATCACATACTAGTAAATATGTTATATATCGGCCATTAGGTCAAATTTCGGGTTTCATTACAAAAGAAACGTTCCGAGAGAAAACCGATATATTAGACTTACTAAACAGAGCTGCAGCAATTTGTAATATAGTTAAAGAATAACTTTTTAACTGGTTAAACTTTTACACGCAGGCCAATACTGACTGGGAAATATTGTCTTGTTTGATCAAATACTCCAATAACCGATTCACCTTGTGCGTAAGCTGTGAATTTGTCTATCAGAGGCACTTCAAAACCAATTCCAAACGACCATGTAAATGTAGATAAAGTTTCCCCTTCTATATTAAATATTTCTCTTTTATTAACCGTAACAGGGTCTGAGGAAAGATACATGTATCCTATGCCAATTACAAAATATGGAGCAATTGATTGTTTAGTCGCTGAAAAACTACCTTTGTAATTTAATGTGAATATAAAAACATTGACAGGGCCCCCATTGATAGTTGTATCTAAACTTTGTTTTTTAATTGAATTGCGATATGAAGTTTCATTAAAATTAAATCGATTAAAGCTAGCTGTTACATAAACAGAGCTATATCCAAAATCACCTGGATCAAATGAGAATCCGAATCCCAAGTTACCATTAAATCCTTTGTCATAGAAATCTTTAAACTCGCTTGGAAGATACGGAAATGAAATTCCTCCCGATGCGTAAACATCTTTTTCTAAAGGTGAGGATATTTGAGTCGAGTCTGTTTGACAATACGTTGTAGTTGAAAATGTTATAAAAAGTATAAAAATTATTGAAAATTTCATATCATTGTCCTTCAATTTGAATAAGGATGAATATAATCAAAATATTAAGGTTACAAAGTATACAAAGATTTTTTGAAATTTTCAAGGCAAGGTGGGTGTAACAAAAATGACTTCTTCTCTCTCTAGTAGTACAGTGCCCTCTGGTGCATTTTTTGGTTTTCGTACATATTTTCGCTCACAATAAGCAACTGGGACATTTGACGATTTTCTCATCTTGCTATAATATGCAGCAATACAAGCCGCTTGTTGAATTGCTTCATTAGGAACTTTCTTTGATTTGTCTTTAACCTTGAGAACTGTATGGGAACCGCTAACTCCTCTTGCATGAAACCAAATGTCATTTGGTTTTGAATATTTAATTGTCAACAAATCATTATTCTTACTGTTTTTACCAACTAAAACCTCATAACCTCCAGTAATGGTAAATATCCGAAAAGGGGGAATTGATTCATTTGACTTTCCTTTAATTATATTTAATTCTCTGAGTATTTTGCTATTCGTCGATATAAAAGTTTTTATCTCATTCATTGTTGAACAATTATCCGATTCATTATATAGCCTTCTTAATTCTTGTAATCTGTTTTTTAGATGATTATGCCTGCTTTGCATTTCTTTGTTTGATTCTTTTATTTTTTTAGCTTTATTAAAATATCTTTGTGCATTTGCAATCGGCGTTAGAGAAGAATCAAGCTGAATAAAAATTTTCTCATCATTTGGATTTGGTAAAGATAACTCTTTCATACCCTTGTTTATATTTTGAAGATTTGTTAAAATTAAATGACCCATTTCCTCGTAATTAACAGCTTGTGTCAGCATCTGATCCTCGATTTTTCTCAATTTATTTTCTAATCGTTCAATTTCATCTTTTAATCTTCTACTAACCTCTAATTTTTCATCCCGGAAACTTTTTCCGTGATAAATTTCACGAACATAAAACTTTATTGCTTCATTAACCGATGCAAACACTTCCTTTCTTTTATCTGCAAACTGATGAAGATCAATAATTGAAAGTATATTCTCATTTTTACTGATATGAATGATCGAAGGATGTGGATTGATCATCTCAAGGAACATATTTTGGATTTCATTCCACGATTCTTGAATAATTTGGTTGCTTAACTCAGGCAAATTTGGTGAAATATTTGTTCGGTATAACAATTCGTTTATATAGATTAAACCTAAATTTGGGAATATCTTCTTTAGAGTTTGATAAAGGTCCCCCTTGTGATTCTTTAGTAAACGCTGACTAAAATTTTCAAATGTCATCATTGATATACCTGGAGGCATTTGTAGCTGAAATAACGAACCTCCGAGTTCCTTATTTCTCTTAAAGGACTCTTGAACGATATAATTACTATCAATAAACAAAATGTTTGAATTAACCGTGTTATATAATCTGATTATCAATTGTTTCTTTGATTCAATAATGATAGAAATTATACGATCCAATGGATGGATTGAAACTTTTTGGATTTTTGAGCCAAGGAGTTTTGGAAAAAGATCAACAGAATTTTTTCTTGCGCGGGGTATAGGCTCACATAGATATAAATAATTGAACTTTGGTTCAACTGAGATACGTAGAGTTTTAATTTCTTGTACAGGTGGACAAACGAGATAAATAAGTAACTCATTCCGTTGTTGAGTAAAAATTTTTTGAATTACTGCATTACAAAGCAACGTATCAAGTTCGGTGACTAATGCTTTAAGAGTAAAATAATTTATGGGCATGTCTTTAAAAGTAAAATATTATATAATATATTGAAAAGGGAAATGTTTTTCAAAGAAATCTCTACATAAAATAAAGAGAAATTATGAATGAATAAGATTCTTGACGGACGTGAAAATATTTTGTAACTTAATACAGCGGATGACTTAAAATAGCTCAATTTTTATGATTTCAAGCATGACTGGTTATGGTAGAGGAGAAGTAATGAAGGGTGATATCACTGCGATCGCGGAGATAAGAACCGTTAATAGTCGTTACTTTGAGGTTTCGGCAAAATTACCTCGAACAATGACCCTCCGTGAAAATGAAGTCAAGGAATTGATTCGCTCAAGGTTCGTTAGGGGTAAGATTAATGTTGTTTTGAGTATCGTGCGAGCAAATTCGGAAGGTGTTCCGTTAAAGATAAATACAGCCACAGCAAAAGCTTACTATACATTATTGAATGATCTTCGAAAAGCTGTAAAGCTTAAAGAAAAGGTAACGCTCGATCACCTGATGAAATTCCAGGATATAATAGAAATTAGTGAATTTGAAAAAGGGGATGAAGATGAATGGAGATTAATTAAAAAAGCTTTAAATATTGCAATTGAAGAGGTTGCTGTGATGCGACTTCAAGAAGGAAAAGAATTAGAAAAAGATTTAAAGGATAGAATACGCATATTAAATAAATCTATCGATGAAATTGAACGTATCGCGAAGATGAGATTACCCGAAGAAAGAATAAAACTTGAACAACGAGTAAGAGAGCTATCGCTGGATCAATCTGTCGTGGATAATAAAAGACTTGAACTTGAATTTGCTCTGTTAGTTGATAAACTTGATGTTACCGAGGAATGTGTTCGCTTTCGAAGTCATAACAAGTTTTTCCTTGAAGCTTTTAAGGACATTGAACCTTCTGGCCGTAAATTAAATTTTCTTGTTCAAGAAATGAATCGTGAAGCTAATACTATCGGTGCAAAATCGAGCAATGCCGAGATCTCACATCTTGTAGTTGAAATAAAGGAAGAAATTGAAAAAATTCGAGAGCAATTGCAAAATATCGAATGAAAATAATCAGTTCATCATTAAAAAATTCATAAATCAAAATTGAAATCAAGCGAACTTTTTTATAAGTAAATTTTAAATGTATGTCAATTACTAAATTAGTAATTATATCTGGTCCAAGCGGTTGCGGGAAGACTACTATTGCTCATAAGATTTTAGAACTACATCCAGAGTTAATGTTCTCGGTTTCAGCTACAACCAGAAACCGAAGAGATTTTGAAGTAAACGGCAGAGATTACTATTTTATAACCAAGAAAGAGTTTGAAGAAAAAATTCATGGAGATGAATTAATCGAATGGGAACAAATTTATAGCGATTATTATGGTTCATTGAAAAGTGAAGTTGAAAAAGCATTTTCATCGTCAAAATCTATATTGTTTGATGTTGACGTTAAGGGAGCTCTTTCAATAAAAAAGAAATATCCAAATCACGCGGTTTCAATTTTTATTAAACCGCCAAGTGTTGATTTGTTGATTGAAAGGTTAAAGAAACGTGGCACTGAAACGAACAGGACATTAACGAAAAGAATAGAACGTGTATCTATGGAACTTCAACATATTAAAGATTTTGATTATTGTGTAACGAATGATAATTTAGAGGATGTAGTTAATAAGATTAATAATATTATTACTGAATTTTTACATAATTCTAAATTAAAAGATAAAGTTTAATTAGTTAAACAACAAAAAATAAAGGAAGGACGAATGCGAATAAAACCATTAAATATTGATGAGCTGAGTAATAAAGCAGAAAACATCTATGAGGCGATTGTCATATTACTAAAACGTGCACGTCAGATTAACGAAGAAATGAAGATCGAATTTAACCAACGGATCGAGATGGTACAGTCAAAAGTTTTCGAGCCTGAGGAAGAAACTGATCAACCACAAACAAACCCAGATCAAATTCTTATTGCTCAAGAATTTGAAAAGCGACCAAAGCCAACAGAAATTGCCATTCAAGAATTTTTAACAAATAAGTTAACTTACAGATACAAAGAAGAAAATCAAACAACTTCGGGCTCCAAATAAATTAGGATGTTAAAAGGTGCTGCGAGGGAAAAAAATATTGATCGGAATTACTGGAGGTATAGCAGCATACAAAATTCCACAGCTCATCCGAGACCTGACAAAATATGGTGCGAACGTAAAAATTGTGATGACTGACTCAGCAGCTAAATTTGTTTCACCCCTAACCCTTTCTACATTGTCTCTTAATGAAGTAGTTGCTGGAAGTTTCCCTAAAGTTAAATCTGGGATTTTGAAAGCAAATACTTGGCACATAAATTTAGCAAGTTGGGCAAATGTAATGCTTATTGCTCCAGCTACCGCGAATACAATTGCCAAGCTTGCTCACGGTTATGCTGATAATGCTGTTACGACGTTAGCTTTAGCTGTGCGATGTCCGGTCTTAATTGCACCCTCAATGGATGAAGATATGTACAAACATTCATTGACCGAACGCAACATAGCAATACTCAAAGAAATTGGTTATCATATATTAGAACCCGAGCATGGTGAATTGGCAAGTGGTTTAGTTGGTAAAGGTAGATTGCCAAGCCTTGTAAAAATAAGAAAAAAACTTGAACAAATTTTAAGTTTTGCTTATCAGGATTTAAAAGGGAAGAAAATTTTAGTGACAGCAGGACCAACTTATGAACCTATTGATCCAGTGAGATTTATAGGTAACCGTTCCTCTGGTAAAATGGGTTTCGCTTTGGCTACTGCAGCCGCGCAAAGAGCTGCAGAGGTTAGTTTGATAACTGGTCACGTGAATTTACAAACACCGAAGAATGTTCAACGTATAAACGTCTTGACTTCGAATGAAATGCTTGCTGCCGTAAAGAGAAATATACGAAACAAAGATGCTGTAATCATGGCAGCGGCCGTGGCAGATTTTACACCGTTGAGAAAAGAACCAACCAAAATTAAAAAAGATAATTTGCATGGCACTATTTCAATAAAATTGCGTCAAACGAAAGACATTTTAAAATATCTTAGCAGTAAAAAAGGGAAATTCAAACTCGTTGGGTTTGCAGTGGAAACGCAAGATGGCGTTGCAAACGCAAGGAAAAAGTTGAAAGAAAAGAAACTTGATATGATTGTACTAAACAATCCATTAGAACGAGGTGCTGGTTTTGAGACAGATACAAATGTTGTTACCATTATTACCAAATCAGGCAAGGTTGAACGATTAAAGAAAATGTCTAAATACGATGTTGCTCAATATATTTTGAACAAATTATCTAAATTAATAAATTAAATAAGTGAGTTGTGCCTTCTATAAAATTATTAGAATTAATCAACCATGCTAAACGGTACTTAATGCAACAGCAAGATTTATTTGGAAATATTGTATATACTGACAAACCCCAAGAAGAAAAAGTACGCCCCTCAAATATATCAGCACAATTTCCTGATGAACCATGGGTAAATTTAAATTCTCTTGATGAATTGGAGAAAAACATCAGTGCATGCTTGAAGTGTCCGTTGGGATATACTCGATTAAACTTCGTATTTGGTGTTGGTAATTCAAAAGCTGAAGTCATGTTGATCGGGGAAGCGCCAGGTGCAGACGAAGATGCACAGGGAGAACCATTTGTGGGTAAAGCAGGACAATTACTTAATAAAATACTTGCAGCCGTGAATTTTAAACGGGAGGATGTTTATATATGCAACATATTAAAATGTCGTCCACCGAATAACCGAGATCCGGAATCCAGTGAAATGAAATCCTGTACACCATATCTCTATAAACAAATTGAAATAATTAAACCAAAGTTCATTATCTGTTTAGGTAGAATCGCGGGACAATGGCTGCTGCAAACATCCGCAACTTTAACAGCACTCAGAGGAAAAATACACGACTTCAATGGAATAAAACTTATTGTAACTTATCACCCTGCAGCCCTTTTAAGAAACCCCAATTGGAAATATCCTACATGGGAAGATATGAAAATGTTTAAAAAGGAATATGATGAAACCAAGATATGATGAATATGGCAAGATCGAAGAAAAATATTGAAGATCAAATTCATACCGATAATCAATTAAAAACTGGACTCGTACCACCGCAAGCTGTCGATGTCGAGAAAGCTGTTTTGGGTTCAATGTTGATTGAGAAAGAAGCTGTCCCAAAAGTAATTGAAATTTTGGATCCCCAAAGTTTTTACAACCCAACTCATGGTAAAATCTTCCAAGCAATGATGTCCCTTTTTGAAAAAGGAGATCCAATAGATGCAGTAACCGTTGTGGAGGAGCTTAAACGTCGTGGGCAATTGAACCCAACGGAAGATCCGATCTATATAACTGAACTTACTCATGATATAACTTCGACTGCTAACGTCGAGTATCATGCACGAATTGTTTTAGAAAAAGCACTAATGAGGAATCTAATTTTAGCATCTTCAGAAGTTGCTACAAGAGCATATAGTGAAACAGAAGATGCGCTTGAATTACTTGATGAGGCGGAATCGAAGATATTCCAAATATCAGAACGAAGGATGAAACGTTCGTTTGTACCTATCAATCAAGCTCTACGTGAAACAATGGAGTTATTAAATGAAATTCATGGTAAGCATGGCGGTGTAATTGGTGTCCCCAGTGGTTTTTCGGCGTTAGATGAAAAGACAGGAGGGTTTCAAAGATCAGATTTGATAATTGTAGCAGGGCGTCCAAGTCAGGGGAAAACTGCGTTTGCACTTTCTGCCGCACGTAATGCTGCACTCCATAAAGATAAACGTACTGCTGTTGCTATATTTAGTCTCGAGATGTCCGAAAGGCAACTTGTAATCCGAATGCTCTCTTCAGAAGCAAAAGTCAATGCACATGAGCTTCGGACAGGGAGATTGCACGATGATAAGTGGAAATATTTAACAAGAAATGTTGGTCGCCTAGCAGATGCAAAAATTTTTATAGATGATACTCCCGCTTTAAGTATTTTAGAGCTTCGTGCAAAAGCAAGACGTTTGAAAGCAGAACATGATATTGGACTTGTAATAGTGGATTATCTTCAACTTATTCAAGGCCCGAAGAATGCTGAGTCCCGTGAGCGTGAGATATCGATGATTTCACGTTCACTAAAAGCATTAGCAAAAGAACTCGATATTCCTGTTATGGCACTATCACAATTAAATAGATTACTTGAAACAAGAAAAGACAAACGACCTCAGCTTTCCGATCTTCGTGAATCTGGTGCAATCGAACAAGATGCAGATGTTGTACTTTTTGTT
>JBBIRP010000016.1:12044-20675 GCA_037441745.1 Ignavibacteriales bacterium | reverse complement strand
TATAAAGATAGGAATGGGTTTTACTCGTCTTGCTAAAAGTGACAGTGTAGAGTTTTTTAGACTTGATGAATTAGGAACGAAATTATCAAAAACAATTATCAACGCTAATGATATAATAGCTGGAAGGTTTCCAAATATTCTCCTTCAACCTGGGGATAGAATTATTGTGAAAGCAAAAACCGAATTACGGGAGGATTATAGAGTTTCAGTTATAGGTGAGGTCTTGAATCCCGGCACGCACCCTATCACAAAAAATCAAACGAAGCTTTCTGAAATTATCCAACAAGCTGGTGGTTTCACAGAGTTTGCAGCATTAAAATCTGCAACGGTGAATAGACGTTCTATTAGAGCGAATGAGATTGAAATTGAGAGACTTCTCAGTTCGAGGGGCGGGGTTTCATTTGAAGATAGTCTTAACTATTTTCTTGAGACGGAACTTCGGCTTAGAAAGGAAATCGTAAATACAGATTTTGAAAAATTATTTATTGACAACGACACAACTCAGGATGTAATACTTCAGGATGAAGATTATATTATAATACCATCGGTGAAAAGAACAGTTTACGTTTTTGGTCAAGTTGTATTTCCAGGACATGTGCAATTCGTACAAGGAATGACGGCAGAATATTATATTTCAAAGGCTGGTGGATTTACAGACAGAGCACGCACAGGGGATTTGAAAATTATCAAAAACAAAACAAAACAGTGGCTTGCTCCAAGAGAGACAATAATTGAAGACGGTGATTATATCTGGGTGCCAAAATACCCTGAGCGGCAATTTGCATATTATATGAATATAGCAAGCCAAGCAGCAAGCGTGATGAGTGTAATAATTGGAATAGCAGTAATTGTCATTCAAGCCACAAAATAATTCTTACTGGGTGAAAATATGATAAATGAACAAAATGAAAATAATACCGTCAATTCCTCAAAAAAAATTGTTAATTATTTGAATACTCTATGGAGATGGAAAAAATTTATAATTATCAATACTGCAGTGGTAGCTGTATGTAGTATTATAATAAGTTTACTGCTTCCGAAATGGTATAAATCGACTGCATCAATATTATCACCGAAGGATCAAAACCTATTAAATTTTTTCGGTTCTTCAAATCAAATGCTTAGAAGTTTAACTTCATTTCCGCGAATAGGTGGGTTTGGTCAGAATCCGAATACGTATAATTATTTTGCGATTCTAAAAAGTCGTTCTACGATGGAGTCAGTTGTACGTAAATTTGATTTAGTAAAAGTTTATGGTATAACTGATAACTCGATGGAAAAAACTGTAAAAGAATTACGTGATAATGTCGCGTTCGAACTACAGGATGATGACTATATAACGATAGAAGTTTATGATAAAGATCCTGATAGAGCATCAAAAATGGCAAATTATTTCGTCGAGATATTAAATGATATAAGTATTAAACTTGCAACTCAAGAAGCGAAAAATAATAGAGAATTTATTGAGAATCGGTTGAAAACGACACGAGATAATTTACATAAAGCCGAAGAAGCACTTGCAAGATATCAAGAACAAAAAGGGATAATGATTACCCCAGAACAAACATCTTCCATTTCAGCGCTTGCAGAGTTATATGCATTGAAATCAAAAAAGGAAATAGAAGTGGCGATATTTGAGAAAAAAGTTACCCCTGATAATGAATATTTACAACAACTTAAATTAGAATTGGAAGAACTTAATCGGAAGTTGAGTACTTTCCCACAAGCAAGTATAGAGTCGTTCCGTTTATATCGCGATGTAGCAACAGAGCAAAAGATTTTAGAGGTTTTAATACCCTTATATGAGCAAGCAAAGATTAATGAACAGAAAGATGTTCCTGTTCTTCTAGTCTTAGATAAAGCAGTTCCTCCCGAAAAGAAAGCAAAGCCCCAACGTTCCTTAATTGTTTTAACTGCAACAATGTTATTCTTCTTCTTCTCAATATTCTTGGTATTCATTATGCAAATGTCAATAAATCAAGGTGATACAACAAAGATATTTGAAAAGAAAATCCAACAAATTGTTAAAAAATTAATTAAAACCTATAAAATATATCCAGTTTAATAAATGAACTTTATGCTTCGGGAATCGATTTGAACGGCCAAACTAACAGACATTCAATTTCACATTTACTGGTCAGAAATACAATATATAATTTGTTTACTCAATTTTTTTTACTCATAATTGCGTTATGGAGTTTACCAAAAATTGTGCATGGTTTATCTAATGAAGGGTTTGGTTTTCTATCCATAATTTGGGCAATTGTTGGTTACTTTACCTTACTCGATTTTGGAATTAGTCGTGCCAACACAAAATTCCTTTCGGAAGCAATAGCACAAAATAACAACCAACAAATAAGAATAATAATTTGGAATTCTATTTTTATAACTTCATTAATCGGTATCATCAGTGGAAGTGTCATCATAATTCTGGCCCCTTATGTTATAGCTGATGTATTAAAAATTCAACCTACGTTTCTCGGCGAAGCAAAATTAGCTTTGAATTTATCAGCTGTAAGTGTTCCATTCATGTTGGTATTTGGGAACATTAAAGGTTTCCAAATGGCTCTCCAAAGATTTGACGTAGTAAACATTTTTCAAGTATTAATGGGTGTTCTACAATGGGGTGGCGCGGTCGTTTTAATATGGTTAGGTTATGGTCTGTTTGAGATCATAATCTTAACAATTATGGCAAGAATATTTTTAACGATAATTGCGTTCATGACATTACCCAAACTCATTCCACACGTTTTTGAAAAAATTAATTTTTGGGATAAGGAAACTCTAAAAAAACTTTTATCATTTGGTGGTTGGTTAACAATATCTCAAATTATTAATCCATTGTTTCTCTATCTTGATCGAATTCTTATAGGAACTTTTCTTTCGCTGACAGCTGTTGCCTATTATTCAGTTCCTCAAGAAGCACTTAGTAGACTTTTAATTGTACCGATGAGTTTAACTGCTACACTATTTCCCGCACTCAGTGAGCAATCGGTTTTATCAGATGACGAAAATCGTACTCATGTTTTGTATACTCGTTCGTTAAAATATTTGCTTTTACTACTTGTTCCATTAGTTGTTATTTTTATTTCGTATAGTTCTGATATTCTTCGGGTTTGGGTAAGTCCCGATTATGCATCAAATAGTGTTTTAATTTTTCAGATTTTGTCGGTAGGATTCTTATTCAATGCCCTTGCGCAGATACCAATGACTATACTTCATGCATATAATCGTCCAGATTTACCTGCGAAGTATCACTTGATTGAATTGCCTATTACGATTATTTTAAATCTTATCTTGATTCCATGGATAGGAATAGTGGGGGCAGCGATTGCATGGAGTATAAGAGTAATTGTTGATGCGATACTTCTCTTTTATGGGTCTTATAACAATATCAGCTTGATGAAAAATCACGCCTATAATTTGAAAAGAACCGTCTGGAAAACCGTCTTTTTTTTTGTGGTAATATTACTAATAATTGCTCTTCTTCAAGGGGACAAAGAGTATAAATTGTTACTGACATTTGTTGTAATAACACTTTATGGATTTAGCATTTGGTTTTATTTTTTTGATGGAAACGACCGAAGTTATTTTATAAGTATTCGGTCAAGATTTTTAAAGTAAATATATATGAGTAATTTTATCATATTTACACTTGGATTTATTTTTATAATTTTTGGTAAATTGACATTTGACAAATGGTTCAATCATATAAGTCTATACGCAGGCATTTGGAGTTTATCAATTTTTCTTTTCGAACTGCGATTAATTAATTACTATCAAATTGAAGTTGAAACATGGTTAATTATTTTATATGCTGGTGTTACTTTTATCGTAGGTGCGTCAACTTGTTCAATTATGGAGTGTTCTACTTTAGTTAAGAGTATAAAATTGGTAACAGGATTTAAAACCTCAAATTTGCCTTTAGAGGAATTAAAATTTTTGAAAAAAGTGCTTTGGGTTCTTAACGTTATTACATTATTGGCAGCACTGCATACATGGATTTTAGTTATTCGGTTATTCGGTAATGTCCAAAATGTTTTCCTTTTTGGCAATTTTCTTTATTCCTACCGGGTTTCTGAAGGAATCCCTGGTAGTATTCCATATGTCAGTTCACTTTCTTTGACAGGTGTCCTTCTAGCTGGTGTGTATACTGCAAAGATTAAAAAAATAACAATCGTTGCTTTGTTACCAATTATTATAGTAGTTATGGTTGATATGGCGAGCATGGGTAGAGCTATGATGATAATTGCAGCTCTTCTTTTTGTGACAGGATACTTTATGATAACTCCGAAAAAGATATTATCGTTCAATGTAAGTCGAACGAATTATAAGATGGGGGTAATATCATTAATTATTGCTATTGCACTACTAGTAGTCGGTGGCGAGTTTGTAAGATCATTACGCCGTGCAAATGAAATATTACCCGGAGCAAGCCAAAGTTTAACGAGACTACGAGAATCGAGCTTTATCACTCCCTCAATTTATATGTATTTGACAGTACATCATGGTGTTCTGAATCAATATTTGAAACATGATTTAGAGGAGAATATTCCAGCAGGTAATACTCTGGCACCGTTATTTAGAATATTGGAAAAAATTGGTTTCGATACACATGTTGAAACGTATCAAAAGAGTTATAACACTCCTATAAGTGCAAATACAGGAACATATATTAGAGATCTTCATGCGGACTTTGGGATTTTTGGAATTTTGTTTGGTCCATATCTAATTGGTTTTATAACTTCGATTCTTTGGTATAGGTTCCAACGTAATAATACTTACGTTAATTTAGCATTGTTAGGTTATTTCATTGTCATCGTTGGGATGAGTTTATTCTATAATGCATCCCGTGCTGGATATCTATTTGTTTATTTGTTGAGCTCAATTATAATAGGATATATAATTGATAGAAAAATCGCAAATTTAGAGAAAAATGAATTGTGAGCTAATCTTTATTAAGGTATGAAAGACATCTCTATTATAATTGTTAGTATGAATGGGAAGAATTTATTAAGAGCTTGTTTGAGTTCTGTCTTAAAGGAAACTATAAATACTGATTTTGAAGTGATAGTTGTCGATAATGCATCCACAGATGGTACTCTGGAAATGTTGAAGAATGAATTTAGCCGAGTCAATGTAATATCAAATACGGAAAATATGGGTTTTGCAGCTGCGAATAATATTGGTATTAGGCAAGCAAATGGCAGATATATTCTTTTACTCAATCCAGACACAGAGATTCTTAATGGTGCTATTCAAGAAACAGTAGCTTTCATGGACAAACACCCACAAGCGGGTATTGTTGGGTGTAAACTGATCTTTCCTAGTGGTCAAATACAGACAAGTTTACGATCATTTCCAACCATACGGAATCTTCTAATCGAAACATTTTTTTTAGAGAAAATATTTCCCAAGACATTTGGAAAGCATTTTTACTTAGATTTTGATCACAATAGCGACAAACAAGTTGATTGGGTTTCAGGAGCATATTTTTTAATTAGAAGAGAGGTAATAGAAAAGATAGGATTATTAGATGAACAATTCTATATGTATTCAGAGGAAATGGATTATTGTTATAGAGCTAAACAGGCTGGTTATGAAATATGGTTTACAAACAGAGGAAATGTTATTCACCACTGGGGTGGAATGAGTGCAATAAATAAAAGAGTTGCTGTCTGGATTCAGAGAAGCCAGTTGTTATTTTATCAGAAGTACTATAATGGATTAAAAAAATGTTCATTTATTTTTATAAAATATGTAAACTTGATTATTCGTTCTATATGTTATTTCTTCTGTGGAATAATTTTAAGCAACAAAGGTCTGATCAATAAGTCAATGTATTCTATATATGCGGTTTATAGATTAATTACAGCAAGATGGAAATATAATCATAACTTTAATGGAAAAATCGATCCATGGGAACCATACTAAATGTTTCATTCATAAAAAAAGATAAAGTGAATAATGGATAAATAATACTGTATATTAAATATTAATGATTAAAAATCGAGATATAATAATTTTTGGTGACGATTGGGGCCGTCACCCATCAAGTATACAGCATATAGCATGGATTCTAGCGAAAACAAATCGTATTCTATGGGTAAATTCTGTCGGTTTGCGAAGACCAAGATTGGCCCTATATGATATTAGACGAATATTTGGAAAAATTATAAGGATGTTTTTCCCTACAGGTAAAATGAAATCTAAGTGTCCCTTCATTCAAATTTTTCCATTAGTTCTTCCGTTTTATGATTTGAAGATAATAAAGATGATTAATACCAAAATTTTGGAAATACAAATCAGGAGAAAAATAAAAAAGCTTAATTTTACAAAATTTATTTTACTTGTTTCAACACCGGTTGTCGTTGATCTCGTCGGTGTGCTTGGAGAAGTTTCAAGTTATTATTTATGCTTTGATGATTATAGTAGTTTTATAAATACTTATAAATCAATTAATTCAATGGAAAATAAAATCCTCGCTTGTGTTAACGGATCTTTCTTTATATCGGATGCTTTGCTTAGAACTAAAAAATGTAAATCAGAAGAAAATCATTTTTTACCTCAAGGGGTGGATTATGAACATTTTAGTTGCGCTAATTATAAAATTCCTGAAAAAATAAAAAATATCAAGAAGCCGATTGTTGGTTTCTTTGGCCTTATATCAAACTGGATCGATCTAGATTTAATCCGTTCTTGCGCCATTAAGTATTCCTACATGTCATTTATGCTCATTGGAAAGGTGGATACAGATGTATCACAATTATTAAGTTTAAAAAATGTTTTTTTATTTGGTGCTATTCCGTATGAACAATTGCCGGCATATGCGAAAAGATTTAATGTAGGCATAATACCGTTTGTAATAAATGAATTAACAAAAGCTGCTAATCCGATAAAAATGTTGGAATATTTTTCTTTAGGAATTCCGGTTGTTTCATCTGATCTTCCCGAGATGTTGAAATTTAAAGAACATCTTTATATCGCGGCAAATAAAGAAGATTTTATAAAATACATCAAATGTGCGATTGATGAGGATGATTTAGAAAAGAAAAAAGAACGACAGCGTATTGCAAGGAAATATTCATGGCATTTTACCTGTGAGATACTATCCAACCATATTCAACGTATCGAAAAGAAATCAATAGGTAATAAAAATAGTTGATCGTGTCACACGATAAAAAGGAAATATTGCAAATCGGGAAACCGAGAATATTATATATAGGTTTAATGTACGATTACGGTATTCCAAAACTTGGATATAGTTTTGAGTATATTAATCTATATGAGACACTAGTCAGATCAGAAAAATATTCTGTCAGTTTTTTCCCTTACGATGTTATCATGAGAAAAATTGGAAGAAAGAAAATGAATGTTCAATTGTTGAACGCAATAAAAGATTTTGGACCTGATTTATCTTTCTTTGTCTTGTTCACAGATGAAATAATGAGAGAAACTATAAAGAATATTACTGAAAAATCTGGAAGTATTACACTTAATTGGTTTACCGATGATCATTGGCGATTTCAAAATTATTCTCGATATTGGGCACCTTTGTTCCATTGGGCAGTAACAACCGATTCAGATTCGGTTGAAAAGTACCATAGAATTGGTTATCACAATATTATTGAATCACAATGGGGTTTCAATCATTTTATCTATAAGCATTATAATATTCCACAAGATTATGATGTTACATTTATTGGACAAGTACATTCTGATAGAAAAAATTTCATAGATTACTTGTATCAGTCTGGGATCGAGGTTAATTGCTGGGGGAAAGGATGGAAGAATGGACGTCTCGAGTTTAACGAAATGGTAAAGATGTTTTCAAGGAGTAAAATTAATTTAAATTTTACTCAAAGTTCTTTGATGTTTAGACTAAAACCAATCATTAAAATATTCCTAAATCGCCGCGCTGATAATTCAATCCATTTGAATAATATTTTTAATGTAACAAGAAATATTGCTGACATTAAAAATATGCATAAAACACAGATCAAAGCACGTATCTTTGAAATTACAGGATCAGGTGGTTTTCTTTTAACACAAGATGTTGCCCATCTTACCGAATATTTTGTTCCAGGGAAAGAAATTGAAATTTTTAATGATGCTGATGAGTTATTGGAAAAAATAAAATATTATCTTAACAATGACGAAAAAAGAGAAAATATACGTAGAGCAGGACATAAGCGTGCGATTAGTGAACACTCTTTCGAGCAAAGGTTGATGAATATCTTTTACACACTTGGTCTATTTAATAAATATGATAACAAAAACTAATTACATATATGTATTATTTTTATCTTACCTTTTCAACTGAATGAATCAACAATGTTACTAGCTGAATGTTTACTTTGGATTTCTGTCAGTATTGTTGTTTTTACGTATGGGATTTATCCGCTCGTGATTCTTTTATTTTCTAGAAGTGCTAAACATTTAATTGGACTAAAAGACTTGAATGAATTACCTTTTGTTTCTATCATTATTTCCGTTTACAACGAAGAAAAAATTTTGCCAGAAAAAATTAAAAATCTTTTAGCTATTGATTATCCATCTGATAAGATGGAATTTTTATTTGGTTCTGATGGATCTAATGATAAAACTAATTCTATATTGAACTCGGTTAAT
>JBBIRP010000016.1:5071-12034 GCA_037441745.1 Ignavibacteriales bacterium | reverse complement strand
GTCAAATTTCAAAATAGAGATATTTACAAATAGAATGGGTAAAGCAAACGTCTTAAATTGTCTGGTGCAAAAGGCAAAAGGTGAAATTATTCTCTTTTCAGATGCCAACACAATGTTCGACCCTACAACGGTAAAAAAGATTATTGCACATTTTTCGGATTCTTCTGTCGGAGGAGTTTGCGGGGAATTAATTTTAAGTACAAATAGGAAATTTGTTGGTGAAGTTGGTGAAATATCGTATTGGAAATATGAAAGTTGGCTAAAAAAAATGGAAAGTAACTATAAGACTTTAATTGGTGCTACTGGCGCTGTGTATGCAATCAGAAAATCATTATTCAAGCCTTTACCAAGCAATAAAGCTGTTACGGATGATTTTTTAATACCGTTAGAAGTCGTTCGTAAAGGATATAGGGTATTGTATGAACCCGAAGCGAAAGCATACGAAGAACCGCTCACAGGTGTAGCTTTTGAGTTTCAGCGAAAGGTTAGAATAGGCGCTTCAAATTTCAATGGCATCTCTGAATTTACTGATTTACTTAATCCCAAGTATGGTTTTGTTGCGTTTGCTCTCTGGTCACATAAAATAATACGTTGGTTTGTACCATTTCTCTTGCTAGCTATCTTTTTTTTAACTATAATTTTATCTTTTCAGCATGATTTTTATCTATTAATTTTACAATCTGAAATCGTTTTCATTGCACTAGCATTATTAGGATTCTTATTCGAATTGAAGAATAAAAGTCTTGGTATTTTAGGATTTCCGTATTATTTTATAGCAATGAATTTAGCACTATTTATAGGTTTTATTCGATTTCTGCGAGGAAGTCAGTCACCATCATGGAATGTATTGCGTTGAGAAATAGATGAACGAAAAAATTCGCAGTATATTGACCGATATTCTAACTATAAATTCAGCCTGGGTAATTTATTACATAGTTAGAATACGCAGTGGTTGGTTGAATTATTCGATGGAACCGGATTTTGTGTTACCAATGATTGCGGTGTGCATCTTCTGGCTAATTTTATTCTTTATTTTCGGTTTATATCAACGATGGTATCGTAGATCGAGGTTAGATGAATTTACTACAATTTTTAAAGCAACAACTTTTGGAGTATTGTTTTTATTCTTCTTAATTTTTATTGACGATCATGGAGTTGGCTCACCAATACGATCGAGGTTGCTGATTAGTTTATATTGGGTCTTGATGATCATCTGTGTGGGTGTGGGGCGTTTTATCATGCACACTTTTCACCGTCGCTTGTTAATCGCTGGAATCGGTTCGCATAATACTTTGATCATAGGTTGGTCTGAAAAAGCAAAAGAACTTTTTAATATGGTTGAATTATACCCTGCACTGGGATATAAAGTAATTGGCTTTGTAAGGGTTTTTGTTAATGGTAATGAGCAAGAATACAAAGGTATCCCTATTTTGGGCACGATAGAAGCAATACCTGAATTAATTAATAGATATTCTGTTAAAGATGTATTGATTGCTTTAGATTCATCCGAGCATAATCAACTTTTAAATATTATTGCTGGATGTGATTCAAATGACGTGAGCATCAAAATTATTCCAGATTTGTATGATATAATTAGTGGACAAGCGCGTACAAATCAGATATATGGTTTTCCACTTATTGAAATTATGCCAGAAATAATGCAGCCGTGGGAGAAAACTGTAAAACGCCTTGTAGATATTCTCGTGTCGTTTTTAATTTTAGTAATTGGACTGCCCATTTGGCTTATTATTGCACTAATTATTAAACTCGATTCAAAAGGGCCTATATTTTATACTCAAGAACGTGTTGGTAAGGATGGAAAACATTTTCATATAATAAAGTTTAGGTCGATGTATGAAAATGCAGAGTATAAAACAGGTCCAGTTTGGGCAAATAAAAAGGATCCCAGGGTAACGAGAATTGGGAAGATAATTCGTAAAATTCGTATTGATGAAGTTCCACAATTAATAAACGTACTTGATGGTAAAATGAGTTTGGTAGGGCCGAGACCAGAGCGGCCATTTTTCGTTGAACAATTATCGAAGGAGATACCGCTTTACAAGCGACGGTTAAAGGTTCGCCCCGGAATTACTGGTTGGGCACAGGTCAAACATAAATATGATGAGAATATTGAAGATGTTAAAAAGAAAGTCGAATACGATTTGTTCTACATCGAGAATATGTCGCTAAGAATGGATTTAAAGATTTTACTAAATACAATTGTAGTGATACTCATGGGAAAAGGACACTGAGGAGGTCTGAGGTGAAATTCATTTTATTATATATTATTATTCTATGTTTGTTTTCATATAATGAAGTCTTTACTCAAATTGAAAACGTCCCTGTTGATAATCAAGTCTATGAGTTTCTAGATAGAATGGGAATCAGGGGAATTCTACCGTTGTACAGCAATACAATGATACCGTTATCTCGTCAGGAGGTTGCTAGGTTATTACAAATTGTGGATGAGAAAAAAAAACAACTGAGCGAAGCAGAAAGAGGATTTCTAACTAAGTTTAAAAGTGAGTTCATTCATGAAATAGAACTAACTAAAGAAGACGCATTTGTGTTATTACGGGGAGATTCTATATCTGGAATAATAGCAGACAAAGAAAAATACATCTATGCATATTCTGATTCTTCTATCTATCTTGCTGTTGAATTTCTTGGCAAAATAGAACATCGAGGTTCATCAGGAGACACGTATGGGTCAGTTAATTCAACGCTCGAGGAATATGGCGGACGCATACGAGGAACTATTAAGAATAAGCTCGGTTTTTACATTCAAGCGACTAATGGGACATTGTTTGGTAGTAGGGCGTTAGCTCTTTCCGACATCCGACTGAAAGGTAATGTAAAATTTAATGATCTTAATTCATCTAATTTCGATTTCGCTCAAGCGTATCTTCGCGCAGATCTCGGTTGGTTTAACATTCAATTTGGACGAGAATATAATTTGATTGGTACTGGTTACTCCGACCGTTTATTGCTTTCAAATAACGCTCCTGTTATGGATTTCTTAAAATTAGACTTTAACTACAAATCATTTCAATTTGTTTTTCTTCAGGGTTCACTTGTTGATCCATATTCATTATGGAATAAATATCTGGCAATGCATAGAGCGAAATTCTCGGTTTTTGACTTGATGAACATTGGTATTTCAGAAATGATTATATATCAACGGACGTCTCCTGACTTTGCTTATATTAATCCCATAAATTTTTATAAATCTTCAGAACATTCACTAAAAGATCGTGACAATGCTTTCTTGAATTTGGACTTGGAAATTTTCCCAATTAGGAATTATAAGTTATATGGAACTTGGTTAATCGATGATATCGACTTCAAGAAAATGGGGACAGGTTGGTGGGGTAATGAATTTGCATGGCAAGGTGGGATTTATATATCAGACATCGTTTGTGTGCAGAATCTTGATGGTGTATTAGAATACACTCGAATAGAACCGTATGTGTACAGCAACCGTCTCTCTGGAAATTCTTTTTCAAACAATAGAATTGGATTGGGACATCATCTCGGACCGAATTCAGATGAATGGTTTGTGCAAATTTCTTATAAACCAACTAAGAAATTTCGCACATGGATATCGTACACCTTTACAAGGCACGGTGAGAACACTTATCAAGATGGTGTTATTGTAGAAAATGTTGGTGGGGATGTAATGCAGGGTCATCGAGAGTATGATTCGGAGTTTGTTAAATTTCTTGATGGGGATTTAGTAAAAAACAATAAATTACAAATTCGAGCAGCGTACGAACCATTAACTAATTATTTTCTCTCGGGAGTATATGAGTTTAACTATTCAAAATATAGTGCAAAAGAGATTACAACAAGAGATAATATCTATTCGTTGAAGATGCAGATTGAATTTTAATCAATTATATTACTTCCTGATAATATTTTATGGCAAAAACACTTGTAGTTACACCGACATATAATGAAGCTGAGAATATCGAAAAATTTATAGAATCAGTTCTAAATCAAGGGCAGAACATCGAGATATTAGTTGTTGATGACAATTCCCCTGATGGAACAGGTGATATTGTCTCCAAGTTAATGTTAAATAACAATCGTGTTCATCTCATACGTCGCTCGGGTAAAATGGGGTTGGGAACTGCGTACGTCGAAGGTTTTAAATATGCAATTCGGAATAAATTTGACTTCGTCTTCGAGATGGATGCAGATTTTTCTCATAACCCAGATGAGATACCTAATTTCCTTGAAAAGATTAAAGATTACGATTTAGTAATTGGTTCTCGATATACAAATGGGGTCCGTATAATTAATTGGCCCATTAGAAGATTAATATTAAGTTATGGTGCTAATGTTTATACGCGATTGATAACCGGAATGCCCATCAAAGATGCAACGGGTGGTTTCAAATGTTTCAGAAGAATAGTGCTGGAGGATATCGATCTTGATCAAATTCATTCTAATGGCTATGCATTTCAGATAGAAATGAACTTCAAAGCATACTGTAAAGGTTTTAAATTATATGAACATCCAATAATTTTTATTGATAGACGTTCAGGGGTTTCCAAAATGTCGAAAAAAATCGTTAGAGAAGCAATTTTTATGGTCTGGAAATTAAAATTCAAACAAATATTTGGTAGACTTTAAAGATTGATGAAATTAAGTGTAATCATAGTGAACTATAATGTGAAAGTGTTTCTTGAAAACTCATTAATTTCTATTCAGAAAGCGATGAAAGGAATAGACGGAGAAGTTATTGTTGTTGATAATGGTTCCGATGATGGTAGTGTTGAAATGGTGAGACAAAAATTTCAAACCGTGAAACTCATCGCAAACAAAAATAATGTTGGCTTTGCATCGGCTAATAATCAAGCAATAAATGATTCTCGTGGTGAGTATCTTACATTCCAAATCCTGATACTGTGCTTCAAGAAGATACATTAAAAGTTATGATAGATTTCCTTGATGAAAATCCTGACGTAGGTTTAGCAGGATGTAAAATTCTAAACCCAGATGGAACATTGCAGCTTGCATGTCGACGTAGTTTTCCCACTCCGTGGGTTGCATTTACAAAAGTTGTTGGGTTAAGTAATATTTTCCCAAGAAGTCATATTTTTGGAAAGTACAATCTTGCTTATCTCGATCCAAATAAAACTTATGAAGTTGATGCAGTAAGTGGATCGTTTATGTTTGTAAGACGGCGGGCAATAGACGAAGCAGGTTTGCTTGACGAACAATTTTTTATGTATGGAGAAGACCTTGATTGGTGCTATAGAATTAAAAGAGCGGGGTGGAAAATTTATTATGTTCATAGTACACAGGTAATTCACTACAAAGGTGAGAGTGTACGCCGCAGCAATATTGATGAAGTTAAATTATTTTACGAAGCGATGCGTATATTTGTCAAAAAGCATTTTACTCAAGGATTATTTTCCGATCTATTCTTGCGCCTTGGTATCGGAATAAGAGAATGGATAGCGTTTATGGGTAGAATAGCAAAGCCGATGCGTGCCGTTATTGTAGATTTCATCTTAATAAATTTATCACTATTACTAGGGGAGTTTATTTGGTTTAGAAAAATATTTCATTATCCATCCTATGCCTATCCAGTGGTAATAATCGTTCCAGCTTTTATTGTCATTATAACGATGTATTTCTTTGGGGTATATTCAAAGCATAAGCTTTCTATAATAAGTACATTTAATTCTGTTATATTGAGTTTTATAATACTCTCAGCGATTACGTTCTTTTTCAAACAGTATGGATTCAGTAGGATGGTTGTCATTATTTCGGGGTTTTTAAACATTCTATTCCTCCCTGGTTGGAGGATGTTTGTTAGAATATTTATTCGCGCTCCCGAACATAGACGTAAAAGTATATTTGGAAGAAGAACAATTATTGTTGGCGTTGAAAACGCAGGGCAAGAATTATTGAAAAAGCTTCGTGCCCGGGTTGATGGTGGTTATGATGTCGTCGGTTTTGTTGATCTGAACAGAAAGCGGATAGGTGAAAAGGTAAGCGGAGTTGAAATTCTTGGAAGTATAGATAATATTGGAAGAGTGATACAGGATTGTAAAGCATCTGAGGTAATATTTTCAACCGATGTACTATCATTCTCTGATATTTTATCTGTTATTAGTAGATCGGAAAACCGAAATGTAAATTTTCGACTTGTCCCGAACAGTATGGAAGTCATAATCGGTAAAACTCACATCGACGAATTAGAAAATATACCATTAATTGATATCGACTACAACATTAATCGCCCAATGAATAGATTTATAAAAAGATCATTCGATATTTTCTGCTCATTATCCTTGTTGATTTCGATTTATCCTTTTCTAAAGCCTAAGTTGCAATCAGGTAAAAAATTGAATAACTTTGTGGAAAGATTGGCCGATTTACCTAAAGTTTTAAAAGGTGAAATGAGTATGGTTGGACTTCAGGATGATGTTTTTAATCATCGTGCTACGGCATTCCTTGGGAAAAAAGGAATTACAGGCCTTGTTCAAATAAATTATAAAGGTGAGCTTTCGGATGAAGAGATTGAGAGATATAATTTGTATTATGCCAAGAATCAATCTTTAACACTTGATATTGAAATTCTATTGAAAACATTTTTTATGACAATCAAAAATAAGAATGCATATGGCAAAAGCGGTATTGGAGTTTGAAAAACCTATTATAGAACTTGAAAATAAAATTGAAGAATTGCGGAAATATTCTGAGTCGCTTGATCTTTCGGATGAAATAAAAACGCTTGAGGATAAAGTAAATCAACTTCGAAAATCAGTTTACGATGGATTAACGCGATGGCAAAAAGTTCAGTTGGCTCGTCATCCCGATCGTCCCTACACTCTGGATTACATTAATATGATGACAACTGATTTCATTGAACTCCATGGTGATCGCTGTTTCCGTGATGATAAGGCAATTGTTGGTGGTTTTGCGCGTATAGAGGATGAACCTGTA
>JBBIRP010000016.1:0-5061 GCA_037441745.1 Ignavibacteriales bacterium | reverse complement strand
GAAGAGATACTAAGTCTAATCTATATCGTAATTTTGGGATGATGAATCCCGAAGGGTATAGAAAAGCACTCCGATTGATGAAATTAGCAGCTAAATTTAATCGTCCTGTAATCAGTTTTCTCGATACACCAGGAGCATTCCCTGGGTTAGAAGCGGAAGAAAGAGGGCAAGCTGAAGCGATTGCCAGAAATTTATTTGAAATGTCTCATTTACCAACATCAATTATTGTCGTGATTATAGGTGAAGGTGCTTCTGGTGGAGCACTCGGTATTGGCGTCGGTGATCGCGTTTTGATGATGGAATATACATGGTATTCAGTCATATCCCCTGAATCATGTTCAAGTATTTTGTGGAGAAGTTGGGATTATAAGGAACAGGCTGCTGAAGCTTTAAAATTGACAGCACCCGATTTATTGGCGCAAGGTATCATTGATCGTGTTATACCTGAACCCCTAGGTGGAGCTCACAGAAATCCCCAGCAAGCAGCCGAAATTTTAAAAGGAGTTTTGCTCGAAGAAATTGCAAAACTTAAAAAGATTAAAGTAGATAAACTGATCGAAAAAAGGATTGAGAAGTTTTCGAGGATGGGAGAATTCGAAGGTTAATTTGGAATCTAACTTATGATACTATCGCAAACAAAAATCCGCGTGCGTTATGCAGATACAGATCAAATGAAAATGGTTTACCATTCAAAATATTTTGAATATTTTGAACAGGGAAGATCAGATTTACTTCGGAATATCGGCATACCGTATCCTGAAATCGAAAAAATGGGATATTATCTCCCAGTTGTGGAAGCTCACGCAAGATTTATTAAACCGGGAAGGTACGACGATTTACTTATTGTTGAGACTATGATTACCGAAATACCAAAAGCTCGTATTGAGATTGAGTATGCAATTATAAATAATGATAGTGAAGAACTTCTTGTCGCAGGTTATACGGTTCATGGGTTTGTGAATGTAAAAACCGGAAAACCAGCACGCGCTCCTAAACAATTTCTAAAAATTCTTAATGAACGAATGATACAAATTAAACAATAATAACATGAATTGAAAATAAAATATGCTTTCTAAGGAATTACTTGATATTCTTTGCTGTCCAAAGTGCCATGGGGATCTTTTGTATGAACCCGAAAAGGAGAAATTAACCTGTAAGTCTTGTTCAAGAGTTTATCAAATAAAAAATGATATTCCAATTATGTTAATCGACGATGTCGAATCATTTGGGAGTAAAAATGAACGAAACAATAAATAACAGCAAAATCAGCCATTTAATAGAAGATGCAATCCTTGAAGATGTAGGCCTTGGTGATGTAACTACAGATTCAATTGTTCCAAACGAGTTACTCGGTCATGGGGATATTTTAGTAAAGGAAGAGGGCGTTGTTGCGGGATTAGAAATTGCCCGAATGATATTCTCTTATATAGACCCTGATTTAAGATTTAAACAATTAGTCGAGGACGGATCTTATGTGGGAAAAAACACGGTTGCTGCGGTCGTGGATGGACCTTTCGCTAGTATCTTGAAGACAGAGAGAACTGCTCTTAACATTCTTCAAAGGATGAGCGGCATTGCAACGTTGACAAAAAAATTCGTTGATGCTGTAAAAGGTACACGAGCTAAAATCACAGATACACGCAAAACAGTTCCTTGCTTGAGAATCCTCGATAAGTTAGCTGTTCAGCTTGGTGGGGGTATTAATCATCGTTTTGGTCTGGATGATATGGTTCTTATAAAAGATAATCATATCGCCGCTGCAGGTAGTATATCGCTTGCAATCGAACGCTGTCAGAATTATTTAAAACAAAAACGGTACTCAGTACAAATTGAAGTGGAAACAAAAACTCTTGAAGATGTCAAAGAAGTTCTCAAACATAAAGGGATCGATCGGATCATGCTCGATAATTTTGGATTAGCTGAAATGAAAAAAGCTGTAGAACTTGTTAACTATTCAATTGAAGTTGAAGCATCAGGGAATGTTTCACTTGACAATGTCAACGATATTGCTGAAACCGGTGTTGATTTCATCTCGATCGGCGCTTTAACCCATTCTCCAAAAGCTTTGGACATATCTTTAAAAATTGTCCGCTTAAAGAAGTCGTAATAAATGTTTCAGCATCTAAAGCGACTTGGTACTGAAACAGCCGTATATGGAATCAGTACCATATTTGGACGATTCCTTAATTTCCTCCTTGTTCCATTTTATACAAATGTTTTAGCTCCGGGTGAATATGGTATAGTTGCCTATGTATATTCTCTTATTGCTTTTATAAATGTTATATATTCTCACGGGATGGAAACAGCTTATTTTAAATATTCGTCAACTTTGGAAATAGGAACGACTAAGCAAAATTTTAGCACACCCTTTATCTCTTTATTTGGTACATCAATCTTTTTCTCATTCCTCATTTTTATCTTGTCGTCATTGATGGTTAAGATTATCGCGATTCCAGCTCAATACGATTCAATTATTTTATTTACAGCAGGTATATTAGCCTTTGATTGTATGGCATTAATTCCACTTGCTGCTCTGAGAATGGAACATAAGGCAAAATTATTTGCACTAATTAAGTTTTCAAATATTGTCATTAATGTTGGTATGAATCTTATTTTACTCCTTATGTTTAAAATGGGTGTGGTTGGTGTATTTATAAGCGGCTTTATTGCGTCTACAGTAACTTTGTTGATGTTAGTACCGATAATTATCAGACATTTCACAATAGAATTTAACTTTCCTCTTTGGAAGGCGTTAATGAAGTTTGCCCTACCTTATGTACCGTCGGGACTTGCTTCTATGGTAATACAAGTTATAGATCGTCCTATTCTCCGATCTATAACAGATGATGCAACAGTTGGTATATATCAAGCCAATTATAGACTTGGAATATTTATGATGCTTATCGTCTCGATGTACGATTATGCGTGGAGGCCATTTTATTTTTCTACAGCCAAAGAGCATGATGCGAAAGATATCTTTGCAAGAGTACTAACATATCTAGTGTTAATAATGTCAACTGTTTTTCTGATAATAACATTTTTTATCAAAGATATAGTAAAAATAAACATTTTAGGAGGTTATATAATTGGTCAAAATTATTGGATCGGATTAAAAATCGTGCCCGTTGTTCTTCTCGGTTATTTATTCCTTGGGATCTCTTCAAATTTATCTGCCGGTATGTACATCGAGAAGAAAACTAAATATTCTCCATTAATTACCGGAGTTGGAGCACTCATCAATATATTATCAAATTTTTTATTAATTCCGATCATTGGAATGATGGGAGCTGCAATTGCAACCTTAATTGCTTATTTCTCGATGACATTAATGATGTATTTTATTGTCCAACGGATTTATCCAATCAGTTATGAATTTGATCGTTTGTTTAAAATCTTATTGGCAGTAGGCACTGTCTTAATTGTTTATTACTTTGTGCCAATTGAAATGTTGTCTAATTCCAACATTGTAATCATCGTATGGAAGGTGGTTTTGTTGATTGCTTTTTCGTCGTTGATTTACTTTATGAAATTTTTTTATCAGAATGAAAAAGAGGGATTAAAACGAATTTTTGGGAAGATAAGAAATGGGAGTTTTTTCACTTCGGTATCTGATTCAATCGATAGTAATTCTTGATTAATTTTGTAATTTATTTAATTCTTCTTCAGCTTCTTCAAAATCTGGATTGTATTTTAACGCATTCTTGAAAGCTTGTCTAGCATCATCAATTCGATTCATTGTTACAAGGAGTAATCCATAATCATACCATGCTTGATAGTTAGCAGGATTTATTTTAAGACCAATGGAAAATGCCGTGTCTGATTCAGGTATATGATTCATTATCAGTAAAGTATTTGCTTTACTAATCCAGGCGTCTGATAAGTTGGGGAAGTTTTCTATGGATTTTGTAAAATATGCAAGTGCACTATCGTGATTACTTTGTTGAAAAAATATGTGACCTAAGCTGTAATATATTTTACCCTTGAATTCTTTCCAGCTACCACCGATACTAAATTCTTTAGAGTATTGGAATTCAGGTTCGTAGCCAGGCTGTGCTTGTTCCCTGAGTCGGTTTAATATTGAGCGATACTCATTTTCAGCTAAGTCAAATTTCCCTTGTATTAAATGAATTCCAGCGAGGACTGATTCTTCGTATAATGCATTATTATTGTACTTTTGGATAAAAGTGGTTAAAATTGTTTCAGCTTCATCATATTGCTGGAGTTCGATGAGTGTAAAAGATAAGATAATTCTTGCTAAAGGTGAATACGGTTTTATTTTTATAGCTTGTTGTGCGTATCTTCTTGCTTTTTCATATAACCCTTTCTTCAAGTATATTTGGGCAAGATTTGTAAGTGCATCAAAAGATTCCGGGAATATTTTAAGTTCGATTTGAAATTGTTTGATAGCATTATCGATTTTTCCCAAACGCCATTCTGCCCCCCCCCAATTGAGATGAACGTCTTGAATATTATTGTTAACTGGAATTTTATTGTAAAAAGAAATCGCTCTTTCGTAATTACCAGCAGATAACTCCAAATTACCGAGAGAAAATAAATCGGATGCCCGATTCCCTTTCTGGAAATTGTAAATATTGCTGTTAACAAAAATACCCAAGATAGTTAAAGAAATAATATATTTGATTAAATATTTCGCATTATGTCGTTTTAGATATTCCCAGAATTTTTTAATCGAAAAACCAGAGTAAATACAAAGAAAGGGAACAACCGGGAGTCTAAATCGATCGCAAACGAAAAATAGTACGGTGATAAACATGTAAAAAAGAATGAAGATCATCAATACTCGACCGCGTTTTTCTATTGCACTGAAAATCATTCCTAATAAACCTAATGGTCCTATCAACCAGAATCCAGTGGGTAACCAGGTTAGAATTTTTGAGAAGTGAGAATAGAGATAGAAACTCCCGTTGTTTGGAATCTCCAAGTTATTCCAAAATAGGTATAATTTTTTAGCGGTTAATTTTAAAAAGTCCAAAGGTTGTCCAAATATAAATTTGAGAGCTTGATTCCTCCAATATGAATCAATCTCGGATGCTTTTGGTA
>JBBIRP010000015.1:273-20841 GCA_037441745.1 Ignavibacteriales bacterium | reverse complement strand
TAATTTCTCTGGTGAAGAATATGTAATGCCTGAAGTGAAAAGCTATACCTGGAAATTACCAAAAAACAGAAAAATTGTTGGACTGAACACAGGTTGCGGTGGGCGTTGGACTTCACGTCTTTGGCCTGATGAATATTGGATACGTTTGGCAAAAATATTAAAGAAATCTGGCTATGTTCCACTCTTACTTGGTGGAGAACAAGAGCACGATAAAAATGTAAAGTTGGCTAAACAAAGTGGTGCTGTTTATTTAGGACATTTTTCACTTGATCAATTCATCGACGAAGTTCGGCAGTGTAACCTCGTTGTTACTGCAGTCACGATGGCTATGCATATTGCAATTGGTCTAAAGAAAAAACTTGTTCTCTTTAACAACATCTTCAATAAATATGAATTTGAATTGTACGGCAGGGGAGTAATACTTGAACCGGATTTTAAGTGCGATTGTTACTATTCACCAACATGTCCAAATAATTGTATGCAATATCTGACTGTCGATAAAGTGTATAATGCATGCTTGAAATTATTAAAAGATTCTGATTCATTAGGAAGATGAAGAAAAACAAGACTACATCTGAGTTAGTTATTCCAAAAATAAAAGATTGGCAGGCAATACTTACAATCATCGTCTTGGTAACAATATTTTTTAGAGATATTCTACTTCAAAAAGCTTATTTCTGGGAAGATTTTCTTTATCAATTTTATCCATTTCGCAATTTTGCTGCTGTCACTATTGCAAATGGTGAATTGCCGTTATGGAACCCTTATACATTTAGTGGGACACCTTTCCAAGCCGATATACAATCTGCCTTGTTCTACATTCCGAACCTCCTACTCTCGATATTTGTCAGTAATGGAAAGCTTAATTTCTTTTGGCTCGAGTTGCTTATTATTGTCCATATAATGTTCGCAGGTGTGGGGATGTACTATCTTGCAAAAGAATTTAAAATTCCGAGTTTATTTGCACTAGTGAGTGGGTTGGTATTTGCTCTTTCAGGTTTCATGATTACACATGTTATCCATCAAGTGATGATTTGCCAGGTAGCTTGGTTACCAATAATTTTACTCCTTTTTAGAAGGGCTCTTGCTAGTAGTTCATTTTTATATGCCATATTATGTGGTCTTCTGCTAGGACATGCAGTTCTCGCCGGGTTTCCTCAACTTTCTTTATATATTTTCTTTTTCCTTTTTCTATATTTTGTTTTCGAATGGGTGGTTCCAAATAATAAAAAGGAACTTAAAGCAAGAATTAGAATGATTTCCGTTACAGTATTGATTGTGGTTATTGCAATTTCATTTACAGCAATTCAAATTTTACCAACGCTCGAATTAGCTCCTCTTTCTCAGCGTGCCGAAATTACATATGAGAAATCACAGGAAGGTCAACTTTCTTGGGGGCAGCTGATCACGATGATTGTCCCTAAATTTTTTGGTTCAAGTGGTGCTCAGGGGTCAACCTTTTGGGGTAATGGTGCATATTGGGCATATTGGGAAACTTGTTTCTACACTGGTATACCTGCTGTCATTTTCTTACTTTTTATTTTATTTTCCGTTAATAAAAATAGATATTGGGTATTTTTTACTGGTATTAGTCTTTTTGCTATCTTATATGCATTGGGTGATAATTTTATTCTTCATAAAATATTTTTTAGTTTCGTTCCGGGTTTTGATAAATTTAGAAGTATCGGTAGAATGACGTTCCTATCTACTTTTAGCATTTCATTGTTGTCTGGTTTTGGGTTACAAGAATTTTTTAATATGGCCAACATTCAATCGAACAAAACTAAGAAGATTTTGATAATTTCTACTGGTATTTTAGTGTTACTTTGGTTATCTGTTATGATTGGTTTTCTTCAACCAACAGATAATTTGCGATATTATAACCAGATTCATTCTATGTCTGTTGGTGAAACTACGACCGCGTTAATTTTGGGTTTAATAACTATCGGAATACTTTATTTAATCTTTCGAAGAACTTTATCTCCGCTTTCAGGAATTATCGGTTTGATGATTATTCAATTCGTTGATATAAATATTTTTGGTTTTAATCAAAATAATGGTACGACAAATCCTGATGAATATTACGAAAGGACAAGAACCCTCGTTAATATAATAAAACAAGATGCACATAATGATTATTTTCGTGTAAACAGTCGACGTGAAAATTATATGATCTTAGATAGAAATCAAGGGATGATTGATCGTATCTATATGATGGAAGGTTACACGCCGCTTGCTTTGCAAAGAATATATCCACCCGTAAAAGATTTCGATCATGCTTGTGATCTCTTGAATGCTAAATATCGTGTTTCTATTGACGAACAGAATAAATCAATGCGCTTAGCGACTACGTCAACTTTTGTCCCGAGAGCTTTTTTCGTTTATCAAACAAAAATTGTAAATAATGAAGAAGAATTGAAAAGATACATGTCAAGTGAAACTTTCGATCCTCGGAAGGTTGTCGTTTTCGAAGAAACACCGGAAATGATTTTAGATGATAATAATGATACATTGAAAGGTAACGCTGAAATTACGTCATATAAAATAAATTCTATTTCCTTAAAGGTTTCAACACCATTGAGTGGTTACCTAGTATTGAGTGAAATATTTTATCCAGGTTGGAAAGCATACGTTGATGGGGAAGAGAAAAAAGTCTATCGTGCAAATTGGAGTTTAAGGGCAATCCCAATCCATGCAGGAGAGCATAAAGTAGATGTTCGTTTTGAACCCCAAAGTTTTTATACTGGAGCATGGATTACGTTTATAACTATTGGATTATCAGCAATTGGTATCGTATATTCAATAATCAGGAAGAAAAGAAACGATATCTAATATGCAATATTCGATTGTTATCCCAATCTATAACGAAGTAGAAATTATTCCAGAACTTGTGAAGCGTTTAAAATCGGTAGTCAATGGGCTCGATGCTCCTACTGAAGTAATTATTATAGACGATGGAAGTATTGATGATTCGTTTTCAATATTAGAGACTATTCATAATGATGATAATCGTTTTAAAATTCTGCGGTTATCGAGGAACTTTGGTCACCAGATTGCTATATCCGCAGGGCTCGATTATGCTGTTGGTGATGCTGTAATTCTTATGGATGGTGATTTGCAAGACCCACCTGAGTTAATCCCTTCGATGATCACAAAATGGAAAGAAGGATATCATGTTGTTTACATGGTGAAACGAAGCAGGAAAGAAAATTTCCTAAAACGTTTTGCTTTTTCATCATTCTACAAATTACTACACGCATTTTCTTCGATCTCGATACCAATGGAAGCCGGCAATTTCTCCTTGATGGATAGTAAGGTTGTTGATGTACTTCGTTCTATGCCTGAACGAAATAGATATATTAGCGGACTCCGAGCATGGGCTGGTTTTAAACAATTCGGGATTGAGTTCGATAGGGACGCACGTTTCGCAGGCAAACCAAAGATGTCTTTAAGGCGTTTAGTGGATTTAGCTATCAATGGGTTAATTTCTTTCTCAAATGCTCCGCTACGATTAGCAATTTATGGTGGTCTTATAGTTGCAGGTATTTCATTCCTTGGGGGATTATATGTAATTTACGAAAAACTTTTTACCAATAACGCAATTCTCGGATGGGCTTCAACAATAGTCGCAATTACATTTATTGGAAGTATGTTATTATTAACACTTGGTGTTATTGGTGAATATATCGGAAGAATCTATGATGAAGTAAAGCAAAGACCTATATATATTATCAAGGATAAATTAGGTTTTTAATTTTAAGTTCTTTATGTAAAAAACTTTAATAAAAAAGATTGGGCAAATCTTGTGCGGGAAAACGATTTAGCTTTTTCTAGACATTTAAGGTATTCAACTTTAACGTTGTTTATCTGTATATATTTGCTGTATATAATCAGCTCATTTTACCCAGATTCATTCCTTTGGGGAGTCAATCATCTTGCTTTCTTCGAAGATGAGACCAAAATTATAATTCTGTTATTAGCTTTTTTATTAGGGTGGCCATTCTTTTCTTCTTTGTATTTAAGAGCAATTAAAATTCTTGATGACCTGAGAAATTTAGATAAATTCCACTTGTCGGTTCTATTATTGATAATCGGAGCGGTAAGTACAGGTATTTTTTACCACCTCAGAATTGGTACTGATATGTATGGAGACACTCGCACGCTCTTGAGTTTGATTGCAAGCAAACAATACACTTTTGGGGATATTTTCTCATTCGCAGACAAAGAACCTTTGACTCGATTAATTCATCAACAAATCGCTCGAATGTTTGGGCTTGATCAGAAATTTGTATTTCAACTCGTGAGTTCAATCTGTGGTGGGATTTATGTGATTACACTTTTACTTTTCGTTAAAAAAATTCAAGGGGTTATATTCTGGAAATTCTTGATTATTATAATAAGTCTGACTGCAGGTGTGAATCAACTTTTCTTTGGTCATGTCGAGGATTATACGCTAGTCTACCTTGCAATAATAATTTTCTTAATGCTTGCGTGGTTTATTTTTGAGGGGAAGAGAGTTCTTGGCTGGATGACCATCATATTCTTGATTGGGGTACGTTTACATATTGAAATGGTCCTAATGTTACCCGCTTTTTTATATGTAATCTTGTTTATGTATCAAGCTAAATATCCACAATTGAAGAAATGGAAACAACCGAAAAGAATTATGATTTCAGTGTTTGCTGTGATGGTAATAAGTATCCTATTTTATTTCTTTTACTTTAAAGCATATCGATATGATGTTGGAGACCAGCAGGAAATATTGCAAAAGATTTTTCTACCACTCGAAAACTGGCTTCCACCACCCCATGAATACACTTTACTGTCATTAAACCATCTTTCTGATGTTATTCAACAATTTTTATTCACCGTTTCACCAGCTGTGGTTCTCATTATTTGTGCCAGTGTCGGCTGTTATCGTTATCTCTCATGGAAAGAACCTCGTATTATCTTTTTTTTACTTACTGTTTTCTTTTATTTTGTATTTGACTTTACAATTAATCCTATGCTTACAATGCCGCGTGATTGGGATTTATTATCTCCCGCTGCAGCATCAGTTAATTTTTTAGCTATAGCTTTGTCGCAACAACTTCTTGACGGTTCAAAAGACCGAGCAGATTGTACGTTCCTTGTTGGAGTTGCATTGGCAATATCTCTTTTATCATCCACAATATTTTTCATCAATGCGGACGAAGAAAAAGCTGCTTTAAGGTTAGAAAATGTTGGAAAATGGACATACAAGAGTTACTATTTTGGGTCAGCATATATAATAAATGTTGGTGAAAAAATGATTAAGGATATTGATAAACAAATTGAACATCGAGAAAAAACGATACAGGATTTACTTCCATATGCATCTAAGCCAGATATTAATTTAAGTTTATTATATTATAAATTAGGAAATTTATATTATCAACACAGAAACTTTAATAAAGCATCGTTACATTATTCAAATGCTCTTTACTATGATCCCGAGAACGCCTCTGCTATTAAGAGTATAGGACTTGTTGCACTCCAGTTATGGAATTTTGAAGAAGCATTAAAAATGTTTTCTTTTTATAATAAACACATAAAAGATACTCAAGTTGTAAAGTTTGAACAATATGCTCGAGGGCTGCTTGAGATGCAAAATGCTGGAGTAGCGAAAGTAAAAATTCAACAACATCTTGATGAACTTTATGAACAAAATAAATAGAGAAATATAGACTGTGAAAATAATTATAATTGGTACTGCATATCCACTTAGAGGGGGCATTGCACATTTTAATGCGCTCCTTGCAGATCACTTGAGAGAACGTCATCAAGTGGAAACAATAACTTTCAAACGACAATATCCAAAATTAATTTTCCCGGGGAAATCACAGGAAGAAACCGGAACGATTCAAAATATTAAACCAGCCCCGCAGCTCGTTGATTCCATAAATCCACTGAATTGGTACTCGGTCGCTAAGGTAGTCAGGCGTATGCGTCCTGATTTATTGATCTTCAAATATTGGCTTCCTTTTTTCGGGCCGTGCTTTGGAACGATTGCAAAACAAGTTAAAAAATATACTAACGTAAAAGTATTATACATATGCGATAATATAATTCCACATGAACATCGACCTGGTGATACTCTATTCACGAAATATGCATTCAAGCATGCTGACTTCTTCATAGTTCAATCTGATGCAGTTGAAAAGGATTTAATGAAAAATTTTCCCTCTGCTCTTTATCGGAAAGTCCCTCATCCTGTATACGAGAACTTTGGTGTTGTAATGGATAAAGAGAAAGCTCGTGATGCTTTGGGAATTACTGATGAGAAAGTTATTTTATATTTTGGTTATGTTCGTGCATATAAAGGATTAAATGTTTTAATCGAAGCAATGAGTAAAATTGATGATGTAAAATTATTAGCTGTTGGCGAGTTCTACGATGATGAGAAAAAATATCGAGAACAAGTTAAAGAATTAAAACTTGAATCAAAAATCATTTTCGTTTCAAACTATATCCCAAACGATCAAGTGTCAATTTATTTCAGTGCAGCAGATGTCATTGTCTTGCCGTATCTATCTGCTACACAGAGCGGGATAACACAAATTGCATATAACTTCAATAAACCTGTAATCGCAACAGATGTTGGCGGACTTGCTGAAGTTGTTGTAAATGACAAAACAGGTTTTGTTGTGCCACCCAACAATCCCAATGCTCTCGCTGATGCTATTAAAAAATTCTATTCGGGTAATTACGAAGCTGACTTTGTGAAAAATGTTCAAATCGAGAAAAATAAATACACATGGGATAATTTTGTGAGTAAGATTGAAGAAATGGTGCTTGCAAGATGAATATTGAGAAATTCTCTTGCCCTTTATGTTCGTCGGGGAATCTGACATCTAAACCATTCGGCTATCAATTTAATAGGAGATGGTTAGGTGCAGTTGAATGTAAAGAATGTGGAATTATTTTCATCCATCCACAACCTTCGAGCAAAGAACTACAATCACTTTATGTGAAAGATTATTTTGAAAAGGATTATCGATGTGGACACGGAGTGAGTTATTTTGACGAGACGTCACTCGCTCGGTTTGATGATGATGAACTCATTCAAAGCATTAAAAAGTATAAGAATACTGGGAAATTTCTTGAAATCGGCTGTGCGGGAGGTGCCTTACTGAACGCCGTACGTAAATCTGGATTTGATGTGACGGGGATTGAATTCTCTAAACCAGCAGCGGTGTTTGCAAGAGAGAAGTTCAATCTTCATGTTGAAATTGGGGATGTGACAACTGTCGATCTACCTGCAGGAACATTCGATATTGTATTTATGGGTGATGTTCTGGAACATCTCCCCAATCCAAATGAATCTCTAAAAAAGATAAATCACATGATGAAAAAGGGTGGTCTGCTTATAATCCGATGTCCAATTCAAACAAACACTTTATTTTCGAGGTTAGGATTCTTCGTTTATAAATTATTTGGTAAAAAAGCAAGTGTTAATTTACCTCCATATCATTTATTCGAATATCGTAGAAAGAGTATCGTGAATTTGCTCAGAAGGAATAGTTTTAGAATAGATTTTTTAAAAGAAAGTATTTTACCACCGTCTGAGATATCGTTAAGAGGAACAATTTTGCATAACATCTTTAAAAAAATTATGCACTATCCTAATTATGTTGTCACAAAGGTTATGAAAATATTTGGTGATCGGATCGAAATTTTTGCAGTAAAAGAAAAGGAACAGAGAATATGAAAGTCGCAGTCGTATTTGGTACACGCCCTGAAGCAATTAAGATGGCGCCAATCGTAAAAGAACTTGAAAAACGTAAAATGAAATCCCTTGTTATTGTTACAGCACAGCACAGAGAGATGTTGGATAAAAAGTTGGAAGTATTTGACATCAAGCCAAATTACGATTTGGACATAATGCAGCACGATCAGGACTTGTTCTATGTAACAACGGCTGTATTGAATGAAATAAAACCTGTTCTTTTAAAAGAAAAACCGGATGTACTATTGGTGCAGGGTGATACAACAACAACGTTTGCATCGAGTCTTGCTGCATTTTATTTTAAAATTCCTGTTGGTCACGTCGAAGCGGGATTACGTACTTGGAATAAGTTCAATCCGTATCCCGAAGAAATAAATCGACAACTGACAACAAGAATTACGGATTTCCATTTTGCTCCCACAGAATGGGCAAAAAAGAATCTTATAGCAGAAGGAATCTCCCCCGAAAAAGTTTTTGTAACCGGTAATACTGTTATTGATGCTCTGCTAATGATTGTTGATCCTAACTATAAATTTAAGAATGAACCATTGAATAAAATAGATTACGCAAATAGAAAAGTGATCTTATTGACATCTCATAGAAGGGAGAATTTTGGTGAACCGATGACGCAAATATTTTCTGCGTGTCGGTATTTGGTAGAAAAAAATAAAGATGTTGAGCTTGTCTATCCTGTTCATCCGAACCCAAATGTGCAGAAAAAGGCTAACGAAATTCTTACAGGTATTCCGAGAATTCATTTGATAGAGCCAATGGGGTATCGTCCTTTTGTTCAGTTAATGAATAAAGCTTATATCATACTTACAGATTCCGGTGGAGTCCAAGAAGAAGCCCCATCTCTCGGTAAACCTGTACTTGTTTTACGGAAGACTACCGAAAGGCCCGAAGCAATAGAAGTCGGAACAGCAAAATTAGTTGGTACTGATAAGGAAACAATTATCTCGACTACACAAGAATTATTATCCGATGAACAGGTATATCACGAGATGTCAACAAAAGCAAATCCTTATGGCGATGGTAATGCGGCTAAACGTATTGTTGATATAGTACTTGAGAAAGTAAAATAAGTAATGTCCAGTTCTCCGCTTGTTTTTATTATTATTTTAAATTGGAATGGTAAGAAAGATACAATTGAATGTCTGCACTCACTCGAAAATGTCGATTATTCAAATAAAAAGATAATAGTTGTTGATAATGCATCCTCTGATGGTTTGGTTGACGAAATTCGACGACTATTCCCTGAAGTTGAAGTTATTGTTAACGATACTAATCGACGTTTTGCAGGTGGAAATAATGTGGGAATTAAAAGAGCAATTGAGCAGAGCGCCGATTATATTCTTCTTTTGAATAACGATACAGTTGTTGAGAAGGATTTTCTTTCTAAGCTTGTTCAGGAAGCGCAAAAAGATGAAAAAATAGGAATGGTTGGACCTAAAATTTATTACTATTCCGACCCTAAACGACTCTGGTATGCAGGTGGCAAAATTATATGGTGGAAAGGAGTGATTGCTCATTCCGGGGTCCACGAAATTGACGAAGGGCAATATAATAGTACAGAAGATACCGCTTATATTACTGGATGTTGTATTTTAGTTAAACGTAGCGTAATCGAAAAAATAGGTATGTTAGACGAAGCATATTATATTTATGGTGAGGACGCTGATTGGTGTGTTCGTGCGGTACGAGCTGGCTTCAAACTCGTTTATCTACCATCGGCGGTGATATGGCATAAACTTTCTGTTGCATCGGGCGGACATTTTTCCTGGTTTAAAAACTGGAACAAGCTGAAGAGTCAACTCCGGGTACTTTGGAGGTATGCGAAATCATATCATTGGCTAACTATTCCAATTTTTATGGTCATAAATATTATGAAGGGTTTTTTAAGGTCAAAGTTTCGGTAATCTATAAGATTTTTGTTCTTCATTGAAAAATTTGTATTTTCCTTATCATTTTCTCAATTATTAAATTGAATCAAGACTTATGCCTTTCAAAATACAATCAACACATTTAAACGGGATAGTGGTTCTGAAAACGGAAGCCTTCGAAGATGCGCGTGGATATTTCTTAGAGATATTTCGTGAAGATTCATTTAAAGCCCTTGGATTGCCTTATTATTTTCCGCAAGATAATCAATCACGTTCAGTAAAAGGAGTGATACGTGGACTTCATTTTCAATGGGACCCACCGATGGGGAAACTGATGCGCGTAATTTATGGTACCGCTTTTCTCGTTGCAGTTGATATACGAAAAGATTCTCCAACGTTAGGAAAGTGGTTTGGGATTGAGGTCTCGGCTCAAAGCAAATTGCAAGTATGGGCACCAGCTGGTTTTGCAAGAGGTTTTTGCGTTCTTTCTGAGGTGGCTGAAGTTCAGTACAAATGTACGGGCATCTATAATAATAAATGTGAGTCAAATATCATATGGAATGACCCAACAATTGGAATCCAGTGGCCCATTTCAAATCCGATTCTATCCGAAAGAGATTCAAAAGCACAAACGTTAAAGGAATGGCTTTCGTCAGCAAATTCAAATTACTTTAAATATCAAATATAACTTCAGAGGCTGAAATGGCAATATTAGTAACTGGTGGAGCTGGATTCATTGGCTCTCATATCGTTAATGACTTGGTCGGCATGGGAGAAAATGTTATCGCACTTGATGACTTAAGTGGAGGATTCAGAGAAAATGTAAATCATAAAGCAAAATTTATTGAAGGTTCTGTTGTAGATGTAAACTTAATCGAGAAGATATTTAATGAAAATCGGATCGATTATGTATTTCATCTTGCTGCCTATGCTGCGGAAGGATTAAGTCATTTTATAAAAAGGTTCAACTATGAGAACAATTTAATCGGAAGTGTGAATCTAATAAATGCATCTGTTAATCATGATGTAAAGTGTTTTGTCTTCACATCATCTATCGCAGTTTATGGAGCGGGACAACTGCCGATGCACGAGGATATGACACCAACGCCTGAAGATTCTTATGGTATTGCAAAGTATGCAGTGGAACAGGAATTGAAAGCATCTAAACATATGTTTGATCTTGATTATATCATCTTTAGGCCTCATAACGTTTATGGTGAAAATCAGAACATTGGAGATAAGTATCGCAATGTTGTCGGAATTTTTATGAATCAGATAATGCAAGGCAAACCGATGACGATATTCGGCGACGGTAAACAGACGAGGGCTTTCAGTTACATTCGTGATGTATCGCCTATAATAGCAAAGTCAATTATGGAATCGTCCGCATACAATCAAGTATTTAATATCGGAGCTGATGAACCTATTACTGTAAACGATTTAGCTTTGGCAGTTGCGAAAGAATTTGGGGTAAAACCAAACATAGCGTATTTACCCGCGAGAAAAGAAGTTGTACACGCATATTCTGACCATTCTAAAGTGAGAAGTGTGTTAGGATATACAACTAAGTTTAGTATGGCAGATGGTATTCATCGGATGGCTGAATGGGCAAAGAAAGTTGGTGCAAGAAAAAGTAAGAAATTTGGTAATATTGAGATAAATAAAAACTTGCCATCGAGCTGGAAGGAGTGAACAAATATTCGACGGTGTCCACCCAGACTAAAAAGATAACACTTGATAGTGCTGCAATTTTCTTCGGAAAAGTTGTCGGTTTACTCTTCGGCATCCTGCGTTTAAATTACATCGCGTCGTACTTGGGTGTTGCAAATTTTGGTATTCTTTACTTCGCAATGAATTTTTGCTCACTTTTCCAAGTTCTCTTCGATTTTGGAATGTCTCAACTTCTCACACGTAATCTGGCAAGGGATCTTTCTAAAAGCCGCGAATTAGTCGGTAAAGTATTATCGTTGAAAATCATCGTCGTCTTTATTGCAAGCTCAATTGTTGGAGTAATCGGGAAAATACTCCATTTCGATCGTGTAACTAACTGGGCTATTCTCTTAACCACAGTAGTATTTGCAATCAATGGGATTTCAATTGTACTGCTTAGTGCTTTTCAAGCCCATCGTAAAATGACGCTCGTAGCTTTATCGAATATTCTAAATGATTTATTGCTTTCTATTTTTGTAATATTAATAATTCAGAAATATCCTTATATAATCACAGTTCTTTTGCTTAGTATAGTTGTTGCTTTTGCAAATTTAACAGTTTTGTACTCAATCTATAGAAAAATAGTTGGTTCTCCACATTTTTCCTTTGATTACAACCTTTGGAAAGAATTTACAATTGAAAGTGCCCCCATTGCTATTAGTTCAATCGGTATCTCGCTGTACACATTTATTCCACCTACAATACTTAAGTACACAAGGGGGAATGTTGAAGTCGGTATTTATAATGCGGGATATAAACTTGTATCGATTCTGACTTTAATACCAATGACTTTCTCACAAGTTATCTATCCAATTTTTTCAGATTTTTATTCGAATGCAAAAGAGAAATTATCGAAGTCACTCTCAGATTCAATGCGTGTGATGATGATTGTCTCATTTCCAGTCGTTGTTGGTACAATTTTACTCGCACCGAGAATATTTGCATTATTATATACAGCAGAGTTTGCCTCTGGGATAATCGTACTTCAGCTTGCAATTATCAGCAATCTTTGGGCTTACATGAACTGGATGACCGCAACATTCCTGATTGCGGTCGATAGACAAAAATTCATGATGGTAACATCTATGTTTTTAGGTATTATGATATCAATAATAAGTTTTTTTATTGTTCCAAAATTCGGATTCATCACGATTCCATTAATGTTAATGACTGTAGAATTTTTAATATTCACCTTACATAGATGGTATTTAATAAAAATTGGATATGGAATGTTTTCGATGTTCTTTTTGGTTAAGCCCTTGATTGCTTCACTTGTTATGGGGTTTGTAATAGGTTTGTTGATTCATCTAAATTTTTTTATACTCGTTTTAATAGGTATTCTCATTTACTTTGTTCTTTTATTAAGTATGAAAGGTTTTGGTGAGCAGGAGTTAGAAATTTTAAGAAAATTAATCAGCGTCGTTACGGGGGGAAGTCTGAAAGAAATATTATAGCTTTATGAAGAAAAAGCTTGCAATAATTCGCGGTCCGAATTTAAATAGCTGGGAAATGCAGAACTACGTCCATCTGATGGATCAATTTGATATTGTAGGGTTCACAAGTTATGGACATAATTTTGATGTAAGTTCTATCCCATTTGAAGTTAAGAGATTGATATCCATCGGACAATTATTAAAAGCTCGATTTCTGAGAAAACCTATGAACCATTTAATCGGTGATTATCATGATTTGCAAGGATTGGAGCATTCTTTGAAAGGGTTCGATATTGTACATAGTGTGGAGACATCTTATTATTGCAGTTATCAAGCTGCAAGAGCAAAAAAGCGATATGGTTTTAAACTTGTCCTGACTGTATGGGAAAATATACCGTTTCTTTTCCACCTTGCTGCAACAAAGAAGAATAAACTTTTCATAGCAAAACAAACCGATTTGTTTCTCCCTGTATCGAATAGAGCTAAAGAAGTTTTATCGCTCGAGGGTATGCCAGAGGAGAAAATAATAGTTCAAATGCCAGGAATTGATATCCAACATTTTCGCCCGATGGAGAAAGATAAAGAATTACTGAAAAAGTTTGGTTGTGACGAAGATGATTTTATAATTCTTTTTGTTGCAAATCTGTATCGTGAGAAGGGAATTTACGATTTAATTTATGCATTTCGACAATTATTGAATATTATAAAGAAAAAAGATAAGATAAAATTATTAATTGGAGGTAAGGGTTATGAAGAAAAAAATATAATAAAGACAATTGTCGAACTAAAGCTTTTAGAAAATGCAAAATTAATTGGAAGTTTCCCATATAAAATTATGCCCAAAATTCATAATCTTGCAGATGTTTTTGTATTACCAAGTATACCGATACCGACATGGCAAGAGCAATTTGGATATGTACTAATTGAAAGTATGGCATGCGGCAAACCGGTAATCTCAACATATTGCGGTTCTATACCCGAAGTATTAGGCGATGCAGGTATTCTTGTGCAACCAAATGATTTTAGCTCGTTGACTCATGCAATTGAAAACTTATATTACGACGAGAGTTATCGATTAAAACTTTGTAAGTACAGTCTAGATAGAATTGAAAAATATTTTGATGCTAAACAGGTATCATTTAACCTGAGGAAATTCTATGAAGATATTTACCGTTAATATATTTGAAATATAGTTTATGAATTCAAATTCACATACCCACAAGACAGAAGTTGAGTATTGTATAATTTGCTCAGATGCTAGATTAAAATTTTACTTCTCCGCAAAAGATAGAAATAGGAGAGTCAATAATAATATTTTTAATATAAATATTTGTCCAAATTGTGGTATGGGATATACAGCTCCAATGTTGGATAGTGAAGATTTACTAATGTATTATCCAAAAGAATATTACGACGTTGAAGAAAATGTAAAAATAGAACTTAATCAAAAATCTCGACGATCAAGAGAAATTATAATCCGAAGAATACAAAAATATTTTAAATCAGGATTAATGCTTGATATAGGAAGTGGTACAGGAAGATTGCTTAAGACTGCAAAGGCATTTGGATTTCAAGTCGAGGGGATTGAATTATCAAAAGAGTCAGTAGATTTTGGGAGGAGAATATGGGATTTAAATATTATTGAAGGCGATTTTGAAAGTATAAATTTCCCCACAAATCATTATGATGTTGTTACTATGATACATGTTTTTGAACATTTACGCGACCCAATTAAATCTCTTAAAAAGCTTTATGAGATTATTAGACCAGGGGGACTTCTCGTGATTGCAGTACCAAATTTTAATAGCTTTCAATCTTACGTTTTTAGAAGTCGTTGGTTCCACCTTGATATACCTCGACATTTTTATCATTATCCAGCCAGCGTTATACAAAATGTATTACAGAGGGAGGGTTTTAAGATAAGAGAAATAAACTTTTTTTCATATGAACATAATGTACCAGGTATTTTGGGAAGTATTATAAGACTTAGTCCTCCGGGTGAATCGATAATTCATAAATTTTTTAGAAAAACAATAGGAGTTTCTTTCGCTTATATTATTGCAATGATGGAATCAGTTTTAAAAAAGAGTGGGACAATAGAGATTTACGCTACAAAAGAGTAAAAATTTTATATTAGAAAATGGATGATAAAGTTGCCATTATATTGATCAACCTAAATCAAGAGAAACATACACGGGAATGTATCGAGTCGCTTCAGAAAGTTACTTACAAGCCGATTGAGGTTATTCTTATTGATAATTTCTCAACTGATGGTTCTGGTGAAAGATTGAAGACAGATATCCCATCCATTATATATCATAGAACTCAAGAAAATCTTGGCTTTGCAGGCGGGAACAATGTTGGGATCAAAATTGCTCTCGATCGTGGTGCAGATTTTATATTGCTGTTGAATAATGATACAGTCGTTGACCCTGATTTCATCCAACCATTGGTCGATTATGCTATCAAAAATCCTGATTGTGGATTTCAAAGTTGCAAAATACTCTTTTACTCTCAAAAGAATGTATTCTGGTATGCGGGCGGAGTTTTTAAAGTGCACAAAGCTGTAGGTAAACATAGAGGAATGTTTGAAGTTGATGAAGGGCAATATGATGAAATCGTCGAAGTCGATTTTGCTACTGGTTGTATGATGTTCACAACTCGTAAAGTAATAGAAAAGGTTGGCCTTCTCGATGAAAATTTATTTATTTATTTTGAAGACGCAGATTGGAGTTTACGCGTTAAGTCGCACGGTATGCGATGTGTTTATAATCCAAAATCAAAGATATGGCACAAAGTTTCAGTTACTAACAAAATTGATAGTCCGTTTTATTTATATTTAACAATGAGGAATAAAATATTAATGCTCCAAAAACACAGCAGTCCAAGCAGATGGTTGCTTAATCTACCTTATTTTTTATATTTTTTTGGTCGTCAGATTTTTAGAATGATCGTAAAATGGCATTCCCTGGATGGTACACGTGCAGTTGTTTATGGAATTATAGATGGACTTAGGAAATATACAGGTGAGTATGGTAAAGGAAGGTTGAAAAAATTAGTTAAGATGCAATGAAGAACATTTTTATTTTCTCGCCATATTGGTCAACATTAGGTGGGGGAGAAAAATATGTGCTAACTGTAGCTCATATCTTGTCAAATTTAAATGATGTACACGTTACATTATTAACAACGGATAAAAATGTTGATAAACAAATCTTGGAAAATTTTTGTAATCTGAATCTTTCAAAAGTTGAATATAGATTTATAAATAATTTTCGTGAAACTAAAGGTTTGATAAATGATAAGGATATTTTTATATGTCTCTCGAACGTTCACATCTTTAAAACTAATGCATCTGTTCACATTCAACTTCTTCAGATTCCTTTTAAGAGAATGAATATTGTTACTCTCTTTAATAAAATTTTCAAATTTAAATTTGAGGAAGTCATTAAAGATTTGTTCAGACAAAATTTATTATCTTTTGCCAAAAAGAAAGCTAATATAATCGTAACTAATTCTTTATTCGTCCATAATATTTTAAAAAACAATTATAGTATTCATAGCGAGGTATTATTTCCCCCAATACAAAATTTTTCCTCAGAAGAGTTCCAAAAGAAAAACATTATCTTAAGTGTTGGAAGATTCTTTTATGGTTATTACAATAATAAGAGATATGATATTCTAACCGAAGCATTTAGAGATTTATACAATCAAGGTGTGATTGATTGGGAGTATCACATTATAGGAAATGTAGCAGATGATAGCGCTACTCGAAAAATGATTGTTGATCTTCAAAATAAAAATAAATCATATCCAGTTTTTTTCCATTTTAATACACCTTACGGATCATTGAAAAAATATTATAACGAAGCGTCTATTTTTTGGCATGCAGCTGGTTATGGTGTTGATGAAAACAAATATCCGGAAAATGTTGAACATTTTGGAATGACAACGGTTGAAGCAATGTCGGCTGGTTGTGTTCCAATAGTTCACAACAGTGGTGGTCAGAGGGAAATTATTATAAACGGTCAGAATGGTTTCTTATGGCGAAGAAAAGAAGAATTAATTGAATTTACAATTAGAACTATTAAAAATATACCCAATTTGATGAATTTACAGCAGAAAGCTCGTGAGAGATTTCTAGAATATGATATTTCAAAATTTAATAATAAATTATTGGAAATTATGATACCCGTTATAAGATAAACCCAATAAAACGGTAAATCATTTTACTAATACTTAACTTTTAGTTTTGATATTGTTAATATTTTTCCAAGTTCAAAATAGGTTTTACCAACAACAATGGAGGAAGCCAGGCGGTTTATTTTAACTTTTATCTTTATAATTCTGTTTCTATTCAGTTTTAGTTGTACTAAAAATGAGTTGACTGTAAATCATCCAATAAGTTCTTCTGAAGCTGGTAAGGATTATATCATAACTTTCCATCTTATCTGTTTTTTATGTATATTGTCCACTAATTAAACATTGACGTTAATGAAATAATTCTATGTCTTCAAAATCTAAATCAACAGTACGAAGTTTATCTTCTGAATTAACTTGGTTTGATAAGCTTTCTCCTTCGAAGAAGGATTTAGTATGTATAGTTATACTTCTTGCGGTGATTTACATTCTTTTCTTCGAAATCATAACTTCGAATATGATTTTTTCTGAATCGGGTGATACTGCTGCCTCACATAGTTGGGGTGTTGCGGTCAAATACCTTAAAGAAAAAGAACATATTGATCCCCTTTGGGTACCATTTATATTTAGTGGAATGCCTATCGCGGGCGCTTTGATGTTCCCTCGCGATGTTAACTATGCTGAAATCTTTATCCAATTCCCAGGCAAACTAATTTTTCTGAATGCGGAGATGGCATGGTTTGTTCTTCATTATTTTCTGATGGGTGTTTTTATGTACATGCTTGTGCGTCAATTAAAGTTTTCTCACTTACCATCTCTCTTTGCTGCTATAACATTCATGATAAATCCTTATGCAATTGGTCTAGCACAATCGGGGCATGGAACAAAATTAATGACACTAACTTTTATCCCTTTGGCTTTTCTTCTAACTATTAATCTTTTTGAAAAACGTAACTTACTTAGCTTTGGTCTGCTGTCTGCTGCTGTTGGGACGATGCTTCTCAATAAACACCCACAAATTGCTTTCTATGGTTTACTTATGATTGGTTCGTATTTTATCTATGAAGTTGTAAATGACGTTAAAGTTTCTTCGAAGTTAGTTATTAAAAAGGCATTACTTCTTGGATTTGCCCTATTGCTTGGTTTCGTAATTTATATGTATGAATTTCTTCCAACGAAACAATATGAACCTTACTCAATACGAGGTGGATTGTCCTATGAATATGCAACCAATTGGTCGTTCCATCCTTTCGAGATGTTGACGTTCATTCTACCTTCTGCATTTGGTTTCTCAACTCCGTACGCGGTTCAGTATCAAGGACAAGAAGTTTCTCTACCACTTTATTGGGGATGGTTGCCATTCACCGATGGACCTGTTTATCTCGGGGTTGTAACAATTGTCTTGCTGATATTTGGTTTAATTTATATGAGGAACAAAGTCGTATGGTTTTTTACGATATTTTCTGTACTGGTTATCTTTCTATCATTTGGTAGCCACTTTGGTTTAGTGTATAATTTATTCTTCAATTATTTGCCATATTTCAATCGTTGGCGAGCGCCACAGATGATTTTGTATCTGATTCCGATGACGTTCGGAATTATTGCCGCATTCGGTCTAAAATTTTTAATGGAACTTAATCAGAAGGGGAAAGAATTTGATTCGGCAAAATTTCGTAGGCAACTTTTATCAGTATTAAGTGTAGTCGGAGGTTTAATAGTAATATCTTTCGTATTCAAAGAAGGCTTGCATGGTTTTCTATCGGGATTTATGTTTTCAAAAGAGGGGGAGGTACAACAATACGGACAGCAAGTGGTCAGTGTTACCAAGCAAGTTCGCTTCGATGTGTTCTGGACTGATTTAATTAAAATGCTCGCATTTGTTGGTGCGGTAATCGGGTTGGTGTATTTTTATTTTACAAGGAAAAAGGCATCATCTTTGGTAGCATTTGGAATTATTACATTGCTAACAATTGATTTAATGATAGTAGATTTCAAATTAATCAATCCGAGGCCAAAAACTGCGTTGGAACAGCAATTCCAACCCGATGCAACAGTAAAATTCCTGCAATCGGACACAAGCACATATCGGACGTTTCCAATCGGTGAGTTATTCCAGGATAATACTTTTATGTATCATAAAATTTCATCAATTGGTGGATACAGTCCAGCTAAGTTGAAGATATATCAGGAAATGATTGAATCATCATTGTACAGAGGCTCCGATCCCAAATTCCCGTTGAATATGAACGTTGTGAATATGTTAAACGCAAAGTATTTGATTGCCAAAGGAAGATTACCTGAAGATAGATTTCAACTTGTGAACGTAGATCAGGAGAAGCAAGTATTAACTTATCTTAACCCAAATTATTTTCCTCGAGCATGGTTTGTCGATACAACCATAGTCGTAGACTCGAAGGATAATGTTTTTGCATGGATGAATTCCACAATGTGGAATCCAAAAGTTACGGCTATTTTGGAAAAACCACCCACACAACAAATATCTAAAGCTGATTCGAATTATGTCAAATTCGAAGTTCATGAATCACAAAGGATGATTTTAAAGACATACGCAAGCTCCTCAGCATTATTAGTAGTTAGTGAGATTTTTTATCCCGCGGCGTGGAGAGCATACATTGATAATATTGAAACGGAGATATACAAAACAAACTACATCATTCGATCCGTTGTTGTACCAGCAGGAAATCATACCATTGAATTTAAGTTTGATCCCTCTCGTTATGAAATTGGTTTGTCGGTTACAAATTTCGGTTGGAGTATAAGCGGAATTTTAATTCTGATTGGTCTCTTCCAAATTCCTTTGATAAGACAGAAGTTAGGAATTATGAAAAAAGACGATATTATTGAAGAGAAAAAGAATCAGTCTTAATTGGTTTTGTAAGTAGAATAAAAAAGGATCGGCTAAAGACCGATCCTTTTCGTTTACGGTAATAAAATAAATTTTATAACTCTTCCATAAGAGTGCGTTGTGCCCTTCGAATGGCTTTAATTTTTTCGATTCGTTTTTTTACAGAGGGTTTAGTAAAATACGAGCGTTTCTTAACTTCTTTTAAAATCCCAGATCGTTCGTATTTCTTCTTAAACCTTCGAATGGCACGGTCAATATTTTCATTCTCTTGAATGACAATGCCGACCATTATTTTCACCTCCCTCCAATGTATTTTTTATCAATATTTATTTCACTTCACTTTCTACCGGAGTTTCCGGTTTTAAATTTTCAATTAATCTGCGCTGACCAAGTTTTTCAAAAGAGACAATTATTGCCTGACTTCCATCGGATGTCTTTGTTTTATTGAGAACCTTTCCAACATCATTCCATCCTTCATGAAAGATTACTTGGCCAACTTGAAACGACTGCCACGGGTTGTAACTTGTTGCCTTAGATGGATCCAATTTCCCGTTGTTTCCATTTTTAACTATTTCTTCGAGCAGTATTGTATAATGGCAACGAGAACATCGATACCATATTTTACCTTGAACTCCCTGCATCTCACCAACAATTTCCATTCGAGTTTCTTTATTACAATTATTACAGAAACGATCAGAGTATTTTGTTCGGGCCATTCTAACTCCCTTCATGATTAAATAAATAATAGTCTAATTTTAAAGTGGGGGGAAATTGTCCACATTTTTTGTA
>JBBIRP010000015.1:0-263 GCA_037441745.1 Ignavibacteriales bacterium | reverse complement strand
TTACGGTGTGAACAATTCATTCGGTCAGTTTTATTTTTAAATCTTTATTTTCCATCTTTATAAATATAGGAATTTCTCTATTATCTGTCAATTTTTCTTGATATAATAAAATTATTCTTAGACCGATATTGATATATTAAAGCAATCAAATGAATAATGTTTTATTACTATATCGTGAATTCTATCATCATTATTTTCAGTTCTTTTGAAATATTGATAAAATTTGGTATATTTTTTCAAACAATTAAAACGATATTTTTTAT
>JBBIRP010000014.1:19036-21257 GCA_037441745.1 Ignavibacteriales bacterium | reverse complement strand
CCTTCGGGCGGGAAAAATGTAAAAATTTATGCTAACGAAACTCGACCGCTTTTACAGGGGGCTCGACTTACAACATGGGAGCTTATGAAAAATGGGGTAGACGTTACACTGATTACCGATAATACAGCAGCTTTTTTAATGAAGAAAAGAAAAATTAATCTCGTAATTACAGGAGCGGATCGAATTGCAGTAAATGGGGATTCTGCAAATAAAATCGGAACTTACAATCTCGCTGTGATTGCAAAATTTCACAACATCCCATTTTATATTGCAGCTCCAACCTCAACGATCGATACATCTATTTTAACTGGGGATAAAATCCCTATTGAGGAACGATATTCAAGCGAAGTAACGGAAATTTCTGGACAACGCATCGCTCCCGAAAATATAAAAGTCTTTTCACCCGCTTTTGATGTAACCCCATCCAATCTAATCTCAGCAATAATCACAGAACATGATATTTTTGAACCTCCTTTTGACTTCTCTAATTTAAAAGGTAAATGAGTGCAATTGTAAAAACGGAGGCGATAGTTCTAAAGTCAATAAATTTCAAAGAGTCAAGTAAAATTGTGACTTTTTATTCGAGTCAATTTGGAAAACTTGCTGGAATCGTAAAGGGTGCCCGCCGGCCGAAAAGGAAATTTTGTGTCTCCCTGCAACCGATGTCGTATGTATCAATAATTGTTTATAAGAAAGAAGGAAGAGAAATTCAAACAGTATCTCAATGTGATCTAATTAAATCTTTCCGAAATCTATATGACGATATTAACAAGATGTCGATCGGTATTTCAATAATCGAATTAGTAAATTTAGTAACGCCCGAACATGCAGAAAATCGTCCATTATTTCATTTACTCGTTAATTCCCTGAATGTACTTAATGATGCAGTGAAAAATCCATCTAATTTATTATATTATTTTGAAATCCATTTAGCTCGAGTATTGGGGTTCCAACCTATTTTTGATAAATGTATTTCGTGTAAGAAAGAACTAAAAAAAATTAAAGATAATACTGTTTATAAATTCAATATCGAGAAAGGTGGACTTGTATGTACGCAGTGTTCAAGAAAGTCAAGTAATCCAATTTTACTACCCGCCGATGCTCTAAAAGTTCTTCAAAAAATTCTTTTATCAACTCACGTTGAATTTGTTTTCGATTTAGAAATAGAACCTGAAGTCAAGAGAGTTCTTGAAGAATTCAATTGGACTTATCTACGGTATCACTTACCAGGCTTACAAATCCTTAAATCTCGAGGAGTGTTTTCAAAGATTTTCGGAAAGATTTAAAAAAATTAATTTTTATTATTGAAACAAAAAAATTATCTTAAAGTATAAACAAATGGTTTTTACTAAAAAGGAGAAAACAAATATGTCAAAAAAATCAATACTTGCTGCATTATTTTTAATTTTTATCGGTATTATTTTCGGGATGATACTGGTTTCAAATGTTCATCTCGGGATAATGCCAGGTTTTGCAAGTGGTAACGACGTCAGGTTAGGAGCACCATCACAAGTAAATAATCCTGACTATAAATCTTTAAGTAAAGCATTTATAGAAGTCAACAAAGCAGTCTCGCCAACAGTAGTATCAATAATGGTGACAACAAAAGCCAAATCACCGGGACGTGACCTGAGAGATTTTTTTCACTTCTTTGGACCTGATGACCAACTTCCGGAATCAATCCCGCAGATAGAAGGTGGTTCAGGTTTCGTGATTAGTCCCGATGGTTATATAATGACTAATAATCATGTCGTGGCTGATGCTGAAAAGATTGAGGTTTCATTCAATGATGGTCGGAAGATGAAAGGGAAGGTAGTAGGTACAGACCCGACTACTGACCTTGCAGTGATTAAAGTAGATGGAAATGATCTTGCAACTGCTGCGCTGGGGAATTCCGATGATCTTGAGATTGGCGAAATGGTTATGGCGATTGGAAATCCATTGGGATTACAAGGTACGGTAACGGCTGGCATCGTCAGTGCGATTGGTCGCGATATTGGAATTTTAAGAGAAGCAGGAAATTATCGGATAGAAAATTTTATTCAGACCGATGCTGCAATAAATCCCGGGAATAGTGGCGGACCTCTGGTGAATTTAAGGGGGGAAGTAGTTGGAATAAATTCTGCAATTGCTACGACCAATCAACGTTATCAAGGATATGGATTTGCAATTCCAATAAATCTTGCAAAAGCAGTTGCTGAAGATTTAATTAAAACCGGAC
>JBBIRP010000014.1:17762-19023 GCA_037441745.1 Ignavibacteriales bacterium | reverse complement strand
CGCTTATGTAGGGATCGGAATGAATCCATTGACTGAAGCGATGGCTAAGGCACTTGGACTTGATAAAAGAGAAGGTGTTCTAATACAAAAAGTTGATGATGGTGGGCCTGCTGAGAAAGCGGGAATAAAAGAAGGTGATGTAATTTTGTCAATTGATGGGAAAGACATCAAAGCTCCGAACGAAGTGCAAACGTTAGTTGCAAGAAAACATCCGGGCGATATTATCACATTTAAATTATTTAGAGATGGGAAAATCATAGAGAAAAGGATTACTTTAGGACAAAGAAAAGATGATAATATCACGGCTAAAGATAAAACAAGTAATGAATCTGAAGAGAGTGATGAAGGTGAAGACATCTCTGTAAAAACACTTTCTTTTGATAATATTGGTCTTACTGTCAGGCAAATGACGTCGGAAGAACGGAAAAATAGTAAAGTGGACAAAGGAATTATAGTAAGTGATTCAAAACAATTCTCAGAAGCTTATAATAATGGGATTGTAAAGGGTGATATCCTTTTGGAGGCAGATAAGAAAGATTTATATACTCCAAAGGACCTAAAAAAGATAATTGATAGTCATAAACCAGGAGATGCGATTCTATTCCGTGTGAAGAAAAGCGATGGTGTAGGTTTCTACGCAATTCAAATTCCGAAAGAATAACATCATTTATATTTTGATATATGAGGTAAGACTAAAAACTTATTTTCATGCATTCCCGAATTTTCATTTTTTTTATGAGAATTCGGGAATTTAGTTTTTAATTCTAATTTGGCATATGTACTTTTTATTTTATCGATCAAAATAGTTTCTTGACAAAAACATTAAATTCTATTATATTTTTTTATTAATTAACGAATTATTGACATTATTAAAGGAAAAAATTAGGAGGTGTTTGCGTCTTCAGTGCTAATTATGAAGTAAGTACAAATAGGAAACTGAGCAGCAAGGTACTCATACTTAATCAGAATTATGAGCCGATGAGTGTTTGTAATGTTAAAAAAGCCATTATTCTTCTATATTTAGGAAAAGCTGAGTTGATAGAAGCGTACGATGGGAAAATGGTAAGGTCGGTTTCGATGAGTATGCCATTCCCAAGTATAGTACGATTAGGGGTTTATATACATGTTCCGTACAAGAGGATTATTCTTTCGAGGAAAAATATTTTAAGACGTGATAACCATAGATGCCAATATTGTGGAAGGAGCGACAAACCGTTAACAGTTGACCATGTTATCCCCAGGGCTAAAAATGGGGAAGAGA
>JBBIRP010000014.1:6647-17744 GCA_037441745.1 Ignavibacteriales bacterium | reverse complement strand
GACAGCTTGTGTTGATTGCAATAATCGGAAAGGAGATCGTACTCCTGAAGAAGCAAACATGAAACTTCTCCGAAAACCAATGTGCCCGAACCATGTCACATTTATTCGACATTTTGTTGGTGATGTCGATGAACGATGGAAACCATATCTATTTATGAATTGAAATTTGTTCTTTATAAGGACTATCATTGAATAATAAAAAAAGAATTTTAAGCGGAATGCGACCAACGGGGAAGCTTCATCTGGGGCATTTGGTTGGAGCACTCGAAAATTGGGTGAAACTCCAATCTGAGTACGAAAATTATCACCTCATTGCGGATTATCATGCGTTAACTACAAATTTAGATTCTTCCCAAATCTATAAAAACTCAATCGATATGCTTATAGATTGGCTTGCTGCAGGTATAGACCCGAAAGGAAGTCCTATGTTCCGGCAATCGCAAATTAAAGAACATGCTGAGCTTCATCTGATTTTTTCAATGCTCATTACTACATCTCGGCTTGAAAGAAACCCGACTCTTAAAGAACAAATCAGAGATTTAGAAATGGAAAACATTTCTTATGGACATTTAGGATATCCAGTACTTCAAGCTGCGGATATATTGCTTTATAAGGGTGATCTTGTCCCGGTTGGTGAAGACCAGCTACCGCATATCGAAATTACACGCGAGATAGCTCGCCGTTTTAATGCACAATACTCTCCCGCGAAACCAGTTTTCCCAGAACCAGAAGGGAAGATTACTAAATTTGCTCGCTTACCTGGCTTAGATGGAAAAAGAATGAGTAAATCAATTGGAAATACAATTTTACTATCAGATTCGCCGGAAACAATCAAGAGTAAATTAAGATCAGCTGTTACTGATCCAAAAAAGGTACGTAAAGGTGATCCTGGGCGACCAGAAATCTGTCTTATTTTTACTTATCATCAGAAGTTCAATCCGACCAAAACTCAAGAAATTGAATCAAATTGTAAGACGGGAGCTCTTGGATGTGTTGATTGCAAATTAAAAGTGACAAAGTGCATCGCTGACAGTTTATCAATCTTTAGAGATAAACGGTCTCATTACGAAAAAAATATAGAAGAAGTCAAAGATATTCTACACGATGGTGAAACTAAAGCAAAGAAGGTTGCTGTCCAAACAATGTCAGAAGTTCACGATGTAATGAAATTAGGATAATTTAATTGCCTTACAGAGTAAAATTACAAACGTTCGAAGGTCCCCTCGACCTTCTACTTTTCTTCATAAAAAGGGATGAACTCGATATTCGTGATATACCAATTTCTAAGATCACAAAGGAATTTTTAGAATATATTCAAATGCTTCAAGAACTAGATCTCGAAGTTGCAAGTGATTTTATAGTCGTGGCGGCAGAATTAATGCAAATCAAGGTAAGAATGTTACTCCCCAAAGTTGGAGGCGAAGAAGAGGAAGACCCAAGAGCAGACCTTGTGAAACGGTTGCTTGAATATAAGAGGTTCAAAGAAGCAAGCATGGTATTGTCGTCACTTGAAGACGAATCAGGGAAGCTGTATTATAGACAAGGGTTTCACGCTGATCCAAAACTCGTAACCTTAGAAGATCAAACTGAGAGCCTAAAGAACATCACGATGTATAATTTAATCGCAGCTTTTAAGAAAGTTTTAGATAATGTCCCTAAGAAAATTTACCATGAAATCGAATTGATGTCTGTAACTATTGATGAGCAAATGAGCTACATAGCAGATGTATTCAGACTGAGAGATGAAATAACATTTTTTGAGCTTGTTTCGCATATGACGGATAAAATTCGTATAATTGTAACTATAATCGCTATACTTGAATTAGTGAAAAATCAGTTTATAGCGATAAAGCCAACTAAATTTGAAGATGATTTTATTTTGTATAAGGTTGAACAACAAATAAAGTAATGGAACAAGTCTCTGAAAATAAGAAAAATATTATTGAAGCCTTGATCTTCGGTTCAGATGAACCGTTAACAGTACGTCAGATCGTGGATATACTCGGTACGTCTGAAAATTCAGGTCCCAAACTTCGAGTAAAGGAGGACGAGGTACTTACGATCATACGTGAATTGAACGCTGAATATGTGAAGGCAGAACGCTCATTTAGAATTATACAGGTCGCAGGCGGCTTCCAATTTGCTACCATGCCAAATTATGCTGAATGGTTGGGTAGATTAGTGAAAGAAAAAGCAAAGCGTAGATTAACGCAGGCTACAATTGAAACACTATCTGTTATTGCCTATAAACAACCAGTGACAAAACCAGAAATAGAAGCAATCAGAGGAGTTAATGCAGATTATGCAATTCAAAAATTAATGGAACGTGGATTAATTACGATTATTGGTCGAGCCTCTACCCCAGGCAGGCCGTTATTGTATGGTACGACCCAAGACTTTCTCAAACATTTTGGTATAAACGATCTATCTGAATTACCTAAACCGCGAGAGATTGAAGAGATAATTGCTGATAAGGGGATGGAGATGGAAAGAGAACTGTTAAAACGGATGGGAAAAACTGATGAAGAAATTGAGGCAAAATTGGGTAATATGGTAGTAGGCGAAAATGGTCAACTTCATGAGTTACCAAAGGATGATAATACAAAGGAAAATAAACCGACTAACCAAGATTTGAGTAACATCCAAGATTCATAGAAATATTGAGATTATGAAATCGGGAGAAAGAATCTAAAATTACATCATTTCAATTCCTATTGGTTGTACATTAAATTTTTGCATGTCTTAATTTAGATCGGCGATGGCGATTAAATCAAATTGATAAAAAAAATTAATTGTTTCAAGTGTAAATAGGTAAAAGTATGAGTGGGAATATGATAAGATTAAATAAATTCCTTGCGAATGCTGGGATAGCTTCTCGACGAAAAGCTGATCAGATGATTGTCGAAGGGAAAGTAAAATTAAATGGAAAGTTAGTGACTGACCTTGGTGTAAAAGTTGACCCTAGAAAGGATAGAATATTTGTTGAGGGGAAGCAGGTTGCTTTACTTGATGAACCTGTATATATTGTATTTAACAAACCAAAAGATTGCATTTCCACTTCAAGTGATGAACGGGGTCGCACTACTATTCTTGATTATGTTAAGGTTAAACAGAGAATATTTTCCATAGGTAGGTTAGACAGAAATACAACAGGTGTTTTATTATTGACGAACGATGGCGAGTTCGCAAATCGACTGATGCACCCAAAATTTGAGATAAAGAAAGCATACAAAGTCACACTCGATAAACCACTCACACGAGATGATGCACAGAAATTAGCAGATGGAATTCGTTTATCGGATGGATTAACGAAGCCAGCAGAAATTCATTTTATCGCAGGGAGTAGAAACAAAGTCGTTGGATTAAATATTCACGAGGGTCGCAACCGACAGGTGCATCGTATGTTTGAGATACTTGGTTATGAGGTAAAAAAACTTGACCGGGTTGCTTATGGTGATATAACATATAAAGGTTTACCACGCGGAAGATGGAGATACTTGACAAAAGGAGAAATTAGGAAACTTATGACGATTACTGGAATTGATACTAGACCAAATTCTCGTTCAAGAATTTAAATTCCTTTTCTCACCACCTCCTCGGCGCATTTTTTACAACGCGTACAGTGTCTCGTGCGATCAAAAGTTCTTCATTTGTTGGTATTGCAAATGCTTTTAATCTGGATTCAGGAGTCGATATCTCCCCCTCTTTTCCACTGTGGGTAGAATTGTTTTTCTCTTTATCAATCATTAATCCCAGCCATTCCAATCCTTTACAAATTCTTGAACGTATTATGGGGCTGTTTTCACCAATTCCACCACTAAAGATAATTGCGTCAGCTCCACCCATCTCAGCTATGTAGGCACCAATATATTTTCTTGCTCGTGTACAAAATATATCTATAGCAAGCTTTGCGCGTCTGTCATCTTTCTCTTTTTCTTCTGCGAGTAATTCCCGCATATCGTTCGTCAAACCAGAGATTCCAAGTAAACCCGATTGCTTATTAAACATTGTATCAATTTCGCGGACGCTCATTCCTTCTTTGTTTCTAATAAATTCAATAATAGATGGATCCATATCACCGCCGCGTGTTCCCATAACCAAACCCTCGAGTGGTGTGAATCCCATTGAAGTGTCAATAGATTCACCTTTCTTAATGGCACATGCTGAGCAGCCATTTCCAAGATGTAGTGTAACGATGTTTACTTGTTCACGTTTCAAACCCATGATCTGTCGGTAGCGGTAAGCAAGGTAACGATGCGATGTCCCATGAAAGCCATACCGGCGAATTCTATGACGACGGTAAAGTTGATACGGAATTGCGTAGAGATAAGAAGTTTCTGGCATTGTCGAATGAAAAGATGTATCGAATACTGCAACCTGAGGAACAGCTGGTCCCAATAACTCACGTGTAGCCAGAATACCTTTCAAATTCGCAGGATTATGTAGAGGTGCGAGTTCTATATTATCCTCTATCTGCCCGATTACTTCGTCTGTAATCAAAGCTGACATTGTAAATTTTTCACCACCGTGAACAACTCTATGTCCAACTGCATGGATATCGGATAATGAATTGAAGTTTCTTATTTTTGATTCGGGTGAGATCAACCATCTGAGGATGTAATCTATTGCGTGCTTATGGTCTTTAATAGCTTCGGCTGTTCTGAACTTAGGTTGTCCTTCAGCATTTAGCGTAATCAAAGCTTGTCCAATTACTCGCTCGATTATCCCGCTTGCTAAACGTTTATCTGCATTTTTTTCTATTATGGACAAATCAGTCTCAATTACTTGAAATTTAACTGACGATGAACCACAATTTAATACAAGTATATTCATTCTAGATTTAAGCAATTTAATTTCAGGTTGTGATTAAAATATAAAGAATATTTTTGTTTTTTCCGATTTGATTATAGTGAGATAGTTTGTATATTTAATATGTATTTTTTTAGAAAATAGTTATGAGAAAACTTTATCGCTCCACTACGAATAGAAAAATTGCCGGTGTATGCGGTGGCGTTGGTGAATTGATGGATGTTGATCCAACTATTATTCGTTTAATTTATATTGTTTTTGCATTGGCTACAGGAATTATTCCTTTTTTTATTGGGTATCTTATAGCTTGGTGGATCGTTCCTGTGGGAAATAAATCTTCACCATCAACGATGCATTGACGATTTTTTATGAAGACACTGCTAAAAATATTAACAATACCGATCTGGCTACCGGTTAAAATATTATGGCTTACATCTAAGATTATTGTATTCATTTTCTTGATAATTCTTATTGCTGTTTTAATTTTCATCATTCTGAACATCCATTAAAAAAATTATTACTAACTATTTATAGGGAATAATATGAAATATCTTTATTCTTTAAACCTTTATCGCTCTTTATTTATGCGCTCTGTTCTTTTGTACTTAGTTTTTACCATTTCTCATACATCATTCTCACAATCATTCGACGAATATTTTATTGATAAAACATTGCGTGTTGATTACTATCATACGGGGACTAAGGGAATTGAAGTAATTAGTTTAGACAAAGTATATGAAGAAGGAATGTGGGCAGGAAGTACGAAGAATTTATTAGATGTACTGAACTTAGGCGAATACATGGTACGTGTTTTTGATGCCGCAAGTACAGCGATGATTTTTTCCCGCGGTTACTCTTCAATGTTTCAAGAATGGCAAACGACAGATGAAGCAATAGCTGGTGTCTATCGAACATTTCATGAATCTGTTAGATTGCCGATGCCAAAAAATAAAATACAATTAGTGATTTGTCGTCGAGATAAGAAAATGGAATTTCATGAAATATTTTCAACTACAATCGACCCCAATGATCCAACTCAAGTGAATAGAGAGAAGCAATCTTACTCATTCAAGGTCGAAACTTTGATGAAGAATGGCAATTCTCATGATAAAGTTGATATCGTTATTATCGGAGATGGTTATCGGAAAGAAGATATTGAAAAATTTAGGAAAGATGCTAAACATTTCAACGATGTAATGTTCTCAACAACTCCCTTTAAAGAAAGGAAACAAGATTTTAACGTCTGGATGATTGATGTTATTTCTCAAGATTCTGGTATCGACAAACCTGATATGAATATCTGGAAGAATACGGCGCTTGGAACAATGTATAATACTTTTGGTTCTGCGAGATATGTCTTGACCGAAGAGAACAAATCGTTGAGAGATATCTGTGCCGCGGTACCATACGATTTTATAACAATTCTTGTAAACGATAATAGATATGGTGGCGGAGGTATTTACAACCTTTATACAACTACCTATACCCGCAGTGATGCCCCAGGCATGGATTGGCAAATGGATTATGTATATGTCCATGAATTTGGTCATTCGTTTGGTGGGTTGGGGGATGAATATTACAGTTCACAGGTATCGTATGTGGACATGTATCAAAAAGGTATAGAACCATGGGAGCCTAACTTAACTGCTCTAACAGACAAGAAAAATTTAAAATGGAAGAAATTTGTTGAAGAGAATACACCCATTCCAACTCCTTGGGAGAAAGCTCAATATGATAGTCTTGGTCGTGAACGTGCGAAGTTAGACCGCCTCGCTCCAGATTATTATCAGAAACGAAAACCGTTATACGAGGCTGAGCAGAATATTTTGAAAACAACAAAATATGCTGGTAAAGTTGGTGCGTTTGAAGGTGCGGGCTATGTTTCTGAAGGTATCTATCGCCCCTCGGTTGATTGTAGAATGTTTTCACTAAGTTTGGTCGGATTCGATCCAATTTGTACTGCTGCAATTAACAATGTTATCGATTTTTATTCAAAATAAAACCTGCTCTCTTAAAGTTTATTTACTTAGATTAATTTAAAATGTGATATATCTAAAGTTAAAATTTTAAAAAGTAATCCGATTCATATTCTAAAATAATTATGAAAATATTAATAATCACATTGATAATAGTAATAAATTCTTGTTGGCTTTTATCTCAAACAAAATATGATGATTGGCTCACTTTTTATGAAAAGAGCGGTTGCAAGAGAACTCCGAGATACTCTGAAACAATCGATTACTGTAAAAAGTTAGAAAAAGCATCTTCGTGGATAAAAGTTCTAACGTTTGGTAAAAGTCCTGAAGGAAGAGACCTCATCCTTGTTATCGCCTCTAAAGATAAATCATTTACACCACAGAAAGTTCATAACGCTGGGAAAGCGATTCTCCTTGTTCAAAATGGAATCCACGCAGGGGAGATCGACGGGAAAGATGCGTGCTTAATGCTACTTCGTGATATTGCAATCACCAAGACAAAAGAGATGCTTCTTAATCATGTTACATTGTTGGTTATTCCGATATATAATGTTGACGGGCACGAGCGCTTCGGGAAATACAATCGCATCAATCAAAATGGTCCAGAAGAAATGGGATTTCGTGTAACAGCTCAGAACCTTAATTTGAATAGAGATTACATGAAAGCCGACGCACCTGAAACACAAGCTTGGCTAAAGATGTTTAATGAATGGTTGCCAGATTTTTTCATTGATGCACATGTGACTGATGGCGCTGATTATCAGCATATTGTGACTTATGGAATTGAAATATATCAAAATCTTGCTGAACCAATTCGTTCTTGGGTTAAAGATAAGTATTTACCTATGATATCTAATTTGGAGATTAATGGAGTTCCTGTAGCCCCGTACCTCTCACTACGTGATCATCTAGAGCCATTAAAAGGATTACAAAGCGGAGTGGCATCACCACGATTATCTACTCCGTACGTTGCACTTCAAAATCGGCCAGCCCTGTTAATCGAAACGCATATGTTGAAGGATTATAAATCTCGTGTCGAAGGGACATATCAAACAATTGTTGCAACAATGGAGTTATTGAATCGAGAATATGTGTCGCTTCGTGAAGCTGTAAAACAAACCGATGAACAAACGATAAATAATTTAGAACATCAATTTCCAATTAGCTTTAAAACTCTGGATGTTCCAAGAGGATATTTCCATTATTTAGGATTTAAGCAGAAAAATGAAAAAAGTAATATTTCAGGTGGGATAAGAATAATATATACTAATGAACCTTTGGAAGCGGATATTCCAATTTATGATAGTATTGTATTATCAAAAGTTATAGAGCCACCTGTTGCTTATTTAATCCCACGGCAGTGGCAAGAGGTTATTGATCGTCTGAAAATGCATGGAGTAAAGATGAAAAATTTAAAAGAACCAGTTGAATTAGATGTAGAAATGTATCGTTTTTCGCATGTTAAGTGGCAGCAAACTCCATATGAAGGGAGACATCCGGTAACTTATTCAGTTGAGAAAATCCATGACAAAAAATTATTCCCTGCTGAAACAAAGGTCATATTTCTCAACCAAAGAACAGCCAGAGTTATTATCAACGCACTTGAACCTGAAGCACCTGATGCGTTTGTTGCATGGGGATTTTTTGATGCAATCTTTGAGCAAAAAGAATATACAGAGGATTATGTAATGGAGCCAATTGCTGAGGAGATGTTAGCAAAAGATTCGGTGCTTAAAAAAGAATTTGAATCAAAACTTCAATCGGATTCCGTCTTTGCTCAAAATCCTTTTGCGAGATTAAATTTTTTCTATCAACGTTCACTATGGTGGGATACAAATATAAACCTTTATCCTATAGCACGTTTAGTTAAGAACGTTCCGTTGAGACTTGAAGGAGATAGATAAAATTTTTAGTAAAAAATATATTCAAGGTACGTTATGAAATATTGGAAAATAATTTTACTTTTTTTCTTAATTAATATTACGTTGTTATCTCAGCAAATCAAGTGGATAGATATAAACGGTATTCAGAATTGTTATGTGCTTGGAGAAGGTGCGGATGGAAAAATTTTTGCTATGAGTGAAACCGCTTTGTATACTTCTACGGATGATGGAGCAAATTGGTCGAAGATTATTGAGCGAGGTATAATGGAAGAATTTGCTTCGAATAATAATGTTATTGTTTTCCTAAGATATATAGCAAATGTTATAGATCGTTACCGTATTGAAATGTCGATAGACAATGGTGAAACTTGGAATGTAATTTTCGGCGATCCAAGACACGAACCATATAATAATATAATGATTAACGATTCGGGTATTGTTTTTGCTTATACATACTTTCCTGCGCAGCTGGTTAGATTTAATGGGTCAAAATGGGATACAATTGGAACCCCAATATTGAGCGGCGATTCGTATGTATATGATGCTGCGATCGACCATTTTAATAATATCTACCTACTTTGTAGTGCACAAGGTAAAGAGTTTCTGTTGATTTCAACGGATTATGGCAATAGTTGGGAGAATAAAAAAATTGAGGTTAATTCTCTCAGCGATGTTTATATTGCTCTCGATAATTCTGTTATCGTAACAAAGAATGAGGGAGTTTTAGGGAATGGAGAGATGAGAGTCTCAACTGACAATGGGGCGACATGGACTTACTATGGTAACTTAGATGGAGGGGTTGCTTCGATTGCGGTTGATTCCGAAGGTAGAATATATGCAGCAACTAGTGAGGGTATTTATGTCAACGATAATATAAGCACAATGTGGAAATATTTAAGTCCGGAGCCTGAAACATTTGATGATATATTAATAACAAAAAATAATGTCATACTAGTCACCGCTGGTAATTGCGCAACTGGTCGGTGTTGGACATACTCATTCCGTTCTACAACAATTTATAGAACAACCGATAGAGGAGAATTCTGGACTCCAAGTAGCGTGTTAAATCAAGATGTTTTTTCATTGCTTGTACAACCATCGGGTCAAATTTTTGTGGGTACTTTGGGAGGGAGAATATTTATCACTGAAAGCGGTGGAGCCGGATGGACACAAGTGTCCCCAGGTGTTGTTGGAAATTATGTTTATTCTCTTACACAACATGATCAGAATACTTACGCAGGAACCGATGAAGGATTATTTGTATCTTCTGATAATGGAAAGACGTGGAACAATTTGACAAATGGTAAATTCAGCGGTACTGTATACGCAGTTGTTATCAACTCAAATGGTAGTTTAATAGTTGGCACCAATTTTGGAATTTATATATCTCATGATAAGGGAAATAGTTGGAATTTTTCATCGTTATCAGATGTATCAGTCCTTTTTATGACAATAGATAAGAATGATAGAATTTATGCAGTAACTAATAATGGAGAAGTTTGGAAATCCGTTGATGGTGCAATTTGGTATCAATGCAATTTAAATCGTGATGATATACAAACAATTGCCGTTAATAATGATGAGGAAATATATGTAGGTGTCTATGGAGGTGTAATTCATTCTTCAGATGGTGGGATAAACTGGATGGAGCATCAATTTACGAACACTTATGTGTATTCATTAGCATTTAATTCAAGCCAAGATATTTTTGCAGGGACTTATAATGGTATCTATGTTTCTCGCAATAAAGGTCAAAATTGGACATTCGCAGGATTGAATGGTTCAAGTGTTTTAACACTCGTTCTTGATGATGAACAGATTCTTTATGCTGGAGTTTATCAGAAAGGTGTTTTCAGAAGCGACCGATCTGTTACTGGTGTCAAGAAAATCTCTACTGAATTACCCACATCGTATTATCTTTATCAAAACTATCCGAACCCGTTTAACCCAACCACGAAAATAAAATTTTCAATACCTGAAAAATCACAGGTTTCTTTAAGTATTTATAATTTTCTTGGCCAGGAGATTGCTGCAATACTTAATGAAACTATTATGAGTGGTGGTACTTATGAAATTGAATTTAATGGAAATAACTTATCGAATGGAGTGTATTTCTATAGGTTCTCGGCGGGGAAATTCTCCCAAACCAGAAAAATGGTTTTTGTTAAATGATCCTTCTTTTACAAGCATAAAAAATATTCTTGTCAATTTTGATTTTTCACGTCAAATTTACTATTATTTAATACTCAATAATCCAATCATTTGAATTTTCAGAAACGTGACTAAAGAAAATACCGAAATTAAAACGCATCTTGATGAATTGAACGAGTTAATGCTTCGTAGAAGGCAGGAGCTCGATGAACTTCTGAAGCGGGGAATTAATCCATACCCATACGAGTTTCAGAGAAATGCATACTCTAAAGACATCA
>JBBIRP010000014.1:0-6637 GCA_037441745.1 Ignavibacteriales bacterium | reverse complement strand
TAAAAAGTTTTAAGGAGGATGCTTCTCAACAAAATGTTTCAATCGCGGGGAGAATTATGTCCATTCGACGCATGGGGAAAGCATCGTTTTGCCATATTCAAGATTTAAAGGGGAAAATACAGGTTTATTTAAAAAAGGATGACCTCGGTGCTTCATATGATATCTTTAAATTGCTTGATATTGGAGATATAATAGGGATTGAAGGCTTTGTTTTCCGCACCAAGATGGGAGAAGTTTCGGTTCATGCTAAGAGCCTTGTAATCCTATCAAAATCTCTAAGACCGCTTCCCGTGGTAAAAGAGAAAATTAATGAGAACGGGAATAAAATTGTTTATGACCCTTTTGCAGATAAAGAACTAAGGTATAGACAAAGATACGTAGATTTAATTGTCAATCCCGAAGTAAAAGATGTATTTATAAAACGTAGTATGATTTTTCGATCGTTAAGAAACTTTCTGGATGAACGTGGATACATCGAAGTAGAAACACCAATTCTTCAACCGATTTATGGCGGAGCGTTTGCTCGTCCCTTTATCACTCATCATCATGCTTTGGATATGGATTTATATCTTCGCATTGCTGACGAATTGTATCTAAAAAGATTAATTGTCGGTGGTTTCGATGGGGTATATGAGTTTGCAAAAGATTTCCGAAATGAGGGTATGGATAAATATCACAATCCAGAGTTTACAATGCTCGAACTGTATGTAGCGTACAAAGATTATATTTGGATGATGGAATTAGTTGAGCAGTTGATAAGTGAAGTTGCAGAAAAAGTGAACGGCTCTACAAAGATGAAAATTGATGGACATGAGATTGATTTCAAACCACCTTGGAAACGGATTTCAATGTTCGATGCAATTAAGGAATACACGGGTGAGGATATTCGTGGAAAGTCGGGAAAAGAATTGTACTCATTTGCAAAAAGTTTGAAACTTGAAGTTAATGATGGAGCTTCATCGGCAGCAATAATTGACGAAATTTTTAGTGAGATGATAGAACCAAAATTAATACAGCCAACTTTTATTGTTGATTACCCTTTAGAAATGTCGCCACTTGCCAAGAAGCATAGAAACAAACCGGGATTAGTAGAACGTTTCGAAGTGATAGTGAACGGGAGCGAGTTATGTAATGCATTCAGTGAACTAAACGATCCTCTTGATCAGAGACAGCGTTTCGAGGATCAAATGAAACTACGCGCTAAGGGTGACGAAGAGGCTCAAGTATTAGACGAAGATTACTTGCGAGCCCTAGAATATGGTATGCCGCCAGCTGCAGGTCTTGGTATTGGAATCGATCGATTGACGATGTTACTAACTGGTCAGCAGTCTATTAGAGATGTTATTTTTTTTCCACAAATGAAACCCGAAAAATAAATATGAGTCGTTTGTTATTTTTTCTCTTTACAATGTTTTTAATTGCTTCGTCAGCAATAGCCGGAACTGATGGAATTTTAGAAGGGAAGGTAATTAATAAAGAAACAAAAGAACCATTGGTCGGAGTATCGATTTCAATCCTTGGGACAAATAAAGGTACCGCTACGGATTTAGATGGAAACTTCCAAATAAACAATCTAGAAGCTGGGATGTACGATTTGAGATTTTCAAATATTGGCTTCCAACCGATGGTATATAAAGCAGTTGTAGTTCGAATAGGTTTGAAGACAAAATTAGTGGTTGAGTTAATTCCCACTGCCGTCGAATTGTCTGAGGTAGAAATTGTAGCTGAACGTCCCCTGATCGAAAAAGATGTTACTAGTACGAATTTTTCTGTAGGGACTTCTCAAGTCGATAAATTACCAGTCCGAAATATTCAAGATATTGTAACATTATTCCCGAGTGTAACTTCCGAGGGAAATGTTCGTGGTGGTAAGACTACTGAGGTTGTTTACCTGGTTGATGGGTTACCACTTCAAGATGTTGTTAGTGGAGGTGTAGGAGGTTCGCTCCCAAAAAGTTCAATAACGGAATTATCAATTCAATCTGGTGGCTTCGAAGCTGAATATGGTAATGCGTTATCTGGGATTGTGAACATTATTACACGTCGTGGTGGTGATGACCATTCATTAGTTTTTCGTTTTGAAAAAGATAATTGGTTGGCTGGTAATTGGAATAAACAACATAATCGTTCGAATGAAGTCGAATTAACACTATCAGGACCTCTTTTACGTAATAAATTACATTATTTCACGGCTAACACAGTTCAATTAAACGATACTCGTTGGTGGCAAGATTTTGAAAAATTTTTTAAATCACCAATCTCTTCGGATTTAAGTGGTATAGGTAAAATAGATTATAGCTTATCATCTCGCATTCGCTTAACCGCGCAGGAAGTTTACTCGCTTCGGAGGTGGAGAGACTATGAATTTAGTTGGAGATTTAATCTAGATGGTTTGCCTGAACGTCATCGTTCTTCTTACCGAACTACAGCAATATTATCACATACATTATCTAACAAACTACATTACACTTTATCTTTAAGCACATATAATTTGCACTCTAAAATTGGTGGTAATAAGAATGCGCTCGACTTGACGCCATACGAATATGATTTTTTTCTAGAATATGTTATTTCAGGCAGTCGTGCTTGGTGGTCAGAGACACGGCAAAACATTTACACTGTAAAAAATGATTTTGTCTACCAACCTAACCAACATAATGTTCTAAAAGCTGGATTCGAGTATAATCAATATGATATTTTCTCTGACGTTGTAAAATACGAACCCCAAAAGACATACTTTGGCAAAGTTTTACCAGATGCACCATTATTAAATTACAGTTCATCATATCATTATTATCCTCGAACAGGAAGTGCTTACATTCAAGATAAATTGGAAGTTGATAAAGATGGTGCAGTTGTAAATCTTGGTTTTAGGTGGGATTTTCTCGACCCTCAGAGCGAACGTCCTGTCGTAGAATATGTGAAACCTGATACAGGGAATACATATCAATCGGAAGTTTCACGTTATGTCAAAGCATCTCTCAAACATCAATTGAGTCCACGCATAGGTTTATCGTTCCCAATGATGTGGAATATGATTATTGTGATGAACTATGGACATTACTTCCAATTTCCTTTATTTGATTACTTGTATTCTGGAATAAATCCTCAACAATTACGTTCGGGTGTGAGTGTGCTAGCAGGTAATCCTGATTTGAAACCAGAGCGGACCCATGCTTGGGAGATTGGTATAAAATATGGTTTAGACGAAAAAACTTTGTTAAGCATTACTTATTTCAAGAAAGAATTTATTGACCAGATTGATTCAAAAACTTTTCTCCCATCAAAGGCACGAGCCGCTGGTGATTATGGTTTTGCTGAATATATAAATAATGCTTTTGCGAACGCTGAAGGTTTGGAACTTGTTTTATCACGATACCGCGATGAATTGATTTCCGGCTCAATAGCATATTCTTTAATGAAAACAGAAGGTGTCAGTGATTATGTAAATCAAGGTATTAACTTGTATCAATGGGGTTTTCCTGTTTTAAATGAGCCATATCCATTAAGCTGGGATCAATTACATACAATAAAAATGACATTAGACGTCAAACTCCCATTCAATATTATTTGTAATTTGGTATGGTTTTACAATTCGGGAAGGCCTTACACGTATTTTCCAACTCGTGATGGATACACTGCAGAAGATACAACAAGGGCATTTATGCCTAATAATGCCCGGCTTCCCTCAAATAGTACACTTAATATGAAATTCTCGAGAACATTTTCGTTTACTGATTTTATTTCCTTACAAATCTATGGAGATATTCAAAATCTATTCAATGCCAAAAATGCGAGGTGGGCAGACTCCAATGGAAGAATTGGCGGACAACTTGATGATCCTTCAGCATATTATGATCCAAGAAGATTTTCAATTGGTGTAAGATATGAAATGTAAACTCTATTTTAATCTTCTTTTAATCTTTTTATTAACTTTATCGATTCTCTCGATAAGTTGTAAGGAATCTTTACCTGTTTATGTCCCACGGAACAAAGTTATCGCAATAAGGGTTTCTAAAATCGAACAGTTAAATGATCATATAGCTCCACCCAATCGACCGATGGTGCATCTTGTAATTCAAGGAGAGAATATCTACGACGAAATATTTTGGGACAGTGTGAACATTAAAGGATCGATGCGAATTTGGTGGAAAAGAAAACCCGTTCGGTATCGTACAATATATTTGACAGAGAAGAATCTCACAGATCCGACACTAATTCGTAATCGTAAGATGATGTTGCTACCCGGGCAAAGATTTTCTTTGGAAGCATATTGGGATGTAAGAAGCGATGATGGGATATTTTTGCCTAACGAAATGGACTTCTCATATTTATTGAAACGTTATTGTGAGCATAACGTAGCATGCGGCTCACCAGAAGATTTCGTCGTCGAAGTATCTTTAAATGTTTATGATAGACTGGGTTATTTAGTTGCTCCCTCTGTTCAGTTCATATATAAACCAAGAGCTTGTGTATGTCCAGTTTTCCCTCCGTGCAATTCTGGTACTGAGTGTTAACTTATGACCTCTAAAGATATATTGAATTTTCAACTCATTATTTTGCTTGTTCTTATATCATTCAATTGTGAAGAACATTTGCCAGTTTATACACCGCCCGAAAAGGTGATTGAATTGAAAGTTATCAAAGTTGAGCAATTAAACGACCACATTGCGCCTCCATATAGGCCTCTTGTAAAAATCGTTGTACAAGGTGAAAATATACATGATGAAGTATTTTGGGACAGTGTAAACATTAAAGGATCGATGCGAATTTGGTGGAAAAGAAAACCCGTTCGGTATAGGACTATATACTTAACAGAAAAAAATTTGACAGATCATTCGCTCATTCGTAACAGAAAAATGATGCTTTTACCTGGGCAGAGGTTCTCCTTAGAAGCATATTGGGATGTAAGAAGCGATGATGGGATATTTCTACCCAATGAAATGGATTTTTCATATTTATTAAAACGTTATTGCGAACATAATGTAGCTTGTGGCTCACCTGAGGATTTTGTTGTCGAAGTATCTTTAAATGTTTATGATAGGTTAGGCTATTTAATAGCTCCACCGCTAGAATTTATTTATAGACCGAGAGCATGCGTCGTTGCTGGTTTTCCTCCTTGTAATCATTAGTAGGTTTTATCTTATCTCAAATGGATGAAACGTAAAGGAAATCAAAAAGGGAGATTTTAAGGTGGATCAACGGACTCGGTTTAGTATAATCATTCCGACACTTCAAGAGGAGAAATTATTATTTCACACATTAAGACAATTCACAACAGATATTCGTCGCAAATTTGATGTCGAGATTATTGTGAGCGATGGTGGAAGTACTGACGATACAATTTCTATAGCTCAATCTTATGCAAATCAAGTTGTACGAAAGGAAGCTGGATCAAAACAAAATATTTCTATTGGTAGAAATGAAGGTGCACATATTGCTTCGGGTGAAATATTGATATTTATTAATGCAGATGTGCTCATAGAAAATATTGATAAATTCTTCTTAACCCTAATGGAAGTCTTTGATGACAAAGAAATTATAGCAGCAACCTGCAATGTGAATATCTACCCCGAAGAACAAACTGTCAAAGATTGGATATTTCATAATTGTTTCAATGGATATTTTTGGTTTCTCAATTTCATTGGTATCGGAATGGGAAGGGGTGAATGTCATGTTGTGCGTCGTGAAATATTTGAAAAACTAAACGGTTATAATACCAAATTGGTAGCTGGAGAGGATTTTGAATTCTTTATGCGATTAAAAAAAAACGGTAAGGTGAAGTTTATTAGGAATTTAACTGTCCATGAATCGCCACGAAGATTTAGAAAATATGGATATTTTTGGGTTACATTAAAATGGTTTCTTAATTCTGTTTCAGTTCTACTTTTTAAGCATTCATTCGTCGATAAATGGGAACCTATTAGGTAATTAAGATTTTCTAGTATTTGACTTTCATTTATATTTTGGATATACTTTTTATAGTTTAACATTATTTTATAGGATTTCAAATGAAAAATAGATTTTCGATAACAACTTTAGGAGTTATTTTTGTTATTGCATTATTGCTCGGGATGCAAATAGATAAACTAATTTCTGGTGACAACCTATTCGAGCAATTAAATAAGATTAAGGATGTTTTAAGCTATGCTGAAAAATTTTATGTGGATGACGTTAATACACCCAAGCTTGCAGAATCGGCTATAAACGGAATCCTGTCTGCATTAGATCCTCATTCTGTTTATATCCCAGCATCCCAATTATCAAAGGTTAATGAAGAGTTTCAGGGAAGTTTTGAAGGAATAGGTGTTGAATACGATGTTATAAATGACACATTAATTGTTGTACTCCCGGTTCCTGGAGGACCGAGTGATCTTTTAGGTATTTTAGCAAGTGATAAAATAATCAAAATTGAAGATACGCTTGTTGTAGGTATTAAAAGAGAAGATGTTCCGAAGAAACTGCGTGGACCGAAGGGTACGCACGTAAAGGTAAGCATTTTAAGGCCTGGGGAGAAAAATCTGATTGAGTTTGATATTATTCGTGACAAAATCCCATTATATAGTGTCGATGTTACTTATATGCTAAACGATGAAATTGGTTATATATATGTCAATCGTTTCTCTGCAACTACATA
>JBBIRP010000013.1:16540-21559 GCA_037441745.1 Ignavibacteriales bacterium | reverse complement strand
CTCCTTGTATTTCGTTTCATAAGTGCAACCATTTGTAGGTAGTCGATTTTACCCTGAATAAAATTGAAGACTTCTTTATATCCAACTGTTTGAAGTGAATTTAATTCCATGGAATAACCTTTAGACATTAAATTCTTAACTTCTTCAATTAATCCTTCTTTAAGCATGTAATCGACGCGTTTGTTGATTCTTTCGTATAATTGTTTGCGCTCCCAATGCAAGCCTACGAAAATTGTTGAGAAATTTATAGAGATCCGAGATTTTTGCAATTCAGAAATTGGTGTACCCGTAAGCTTATAAATTTCTAATGCTCTGATAATCCTTCTTGTATTGCTCGGTAGCATTTTTCCTGCGGAAATCGGATCAACACTTCGTAATTCCTCGAGTAAGTTTTCTGAACCTTCTATTTTTAATCTATGCAATAAATGATTCCTGACTGTTTTATCTGATGTTGGTCCATCAAAAAAACCATCAACAAGTGCTTTGATGTACAACCCTGAACCACCAACAACAATTGGAATTTTATTCCTTCTAATGATATCATCAATTATTAAACGACCCTTTTTCCCAAACTCTCCCGCATTAAATTCTTGGTCTGGTAAAAGTTCGTCGATGAAATAATGTTTAACTTTATTTCTCTCGTCAGCAGTAGGTTTAGCAGTTCCAATATTTAAAAACTTGTAAATTTGCCTCGAATCGGCAGAAATAATTTCACCGTCTAAATTAGTCGCTATGGATAATGAGATTTGTGTTTTCCCTGACGCTGTCGGTCCCAATAACACGAGTACCTTCGATGATATGTTTGGATTTCTTACCTTTAAATTTTGATTTTGAAATTCAATAACCATCGATCGTCTATTAAAAAACCACAATTAGACATTTTATTCTTTTTTCCACCCCTCTCTTCCGATTAGTGGAACAAATTTAAAACCGGAGGCTTCTTTAATTTCAAATATATTTTTGATCCTTCTGATGATACGAATATTTTGAATATCTAGATCACCGATTGGAATAACTAGGATTCCACCATCAGCGAGCTGATCAAGGAGAGATTTTGGCACTTGTGGAGCACCAGCTGTGACTATAATTCCATCATATGGTGCGAATTCTTTCCAACCGATCGTTCCATCTCCACATTTAGATGCAACCTGATAACCAAGTTTCTCCAGACGTTTACGAGCTTCATTCAAGAGTTCCATATTTCGTTCGATGGTGTAAACCCGCGCGCCCATCTCTGCAAGAATAGCCGCTTGATATCCAGAACCAGTACCAATCTCCAAGATTTTATCTCCTTTTACGACTTCTAACGCTTCGGTCATAAGAGCAACAGTATAAGGTTGTGAAATTGTTTGTGAATGACCAATAGGTAAAGCAGAATCATCGTATGCACGTGATTGAAATGCTTTTTGAACAAATTCTCTACGATCTATAACACTCATCGCACGGAGTAAAATTTCATCTCTAATCCCTCTATCACGGATCAAGTCTAACATTTCTTGACGCTCAAAGTCAATTCTACCTGAATGCAAATTTGTTCTATTATGTCTTATCATAATTAAATCATTCGCTCTGAATTTTTAAAAATCTCCATACGGATCGTGCAGATTTATCGGCTTGGATGGATAATCGAGTGAATAATTCATGTCTCAACTCTTGTGTAGTTAAACCTCTTATTAATATGCCATTATCAGCAATTGATATTTTCCCAGTTTCCTCAGAAACAATAACAGCAATGACATCAGCTTGTTCCGAGATACCCAATGCTGCCCGGTGCCTCATACCTAATATTGTATCTCCAATCGTTGAAGTCTGAGAAAGAGGTAATGTAACGCGTGCAGCTTCTATAATATGATCATGAATAATAACCGCACCATCATGAAGTGGTGACCTCGGATTAAATATTGAAACGAGTAAAGCCTTACTGATTCGTGCTTGCAGAGGTGTGCCTACATCTACGAAAGCATGCAATCCCGTCGAACGTATCATCACTGCCAACATTCCATGATGTTTGCGTGCCAATTCTGCAGATGCGCTTACTACTGCCTCAATTGATTCTTCTACATCTAACTTTATAAATGAACGGAAAATCCTATTCCTACTTAACAAGATAAGTAATCTTCGCAATTCTGGTTGGAAAAGAATAATGAAAGCGATTACCCAAATATCTGTGAGGGTCTTTAATATCCAATTCATTGCTTTCAAATTGATTGCTTGAGATATAAACGAAAAAGCTATAATCAGTATTAATCCAACGAAAATTTGGGCAGCGACCGTGCCCCTCATAATCATAAAAAGTTTATAGATGATAAATGAGACAAGCATAATGTCTATTACATCTACAAGACTAACCGATAGAAATCCTATTTTAAAAAGTTCCATAATGATTTCATAAAATTATGACCGCATGATAGCATCAATAACTTGTACAGCACGTTTTATCGCTTTAACATCATGTACACGAACAATATTTGCTCCATTCATTATACCTGAGACGACGGCGGCTATAGTTCCCTCTAAACGCTGATCGACTGGTACGTCTAATATTTTTCCTATAAAAGATTTCCTTGAAGGACCTATTAAAATAGGTAAACCAAATCTTTTAAGTTCATTTAATCTTCTGAGTATTTCAAGATTATGTCGAAGGGTTTTTCCAAAGCCGATACCGGGATCAACAATAATTTGTTTGATGTTATTTTCTTTCGCCAGCTGGATGGAATCTGCAAGATAAGAACATATATCATCAATGAGGTTTTCATACTCAGGGTTTATTTGCATCGTTCGTGGCGTGCCTTTTATGTGCATCAAAATAATAGAAGCTTGAAGTTGAGCCACAACTTTCGTCATGTTCTTATCAAAATGTAATCCGGAAATATCATTCACGATTACTGCACCTGAATTAAGAGATCTTTCAGCAACTGCCGATTTATATGTATCAATTGATATTGGGATATTTGTTAATTTTGATAATCGTTCAATAACGGGTATAACTCTACGAAGTTCCTCATCTAATGGGACTGGATCTGACCCAGGGCGGGTAGACTCACCTCCTACATCAATGAAATCTGAACCATCTTCTACCATTTTCATTGCATAACTTACTGCCTGATCTACATTTTGGAATTTCCCACCATTAGAGAATGAATCTGGAGTGACATTAAGTATACCCATGATATGAGTACGGGAACTTAAGTCATATTTTATTGAGCCAAAGCGGAATATCATCGGAGTTATAACAAATTAGAATCAAAAAAAAGTATCTGATTGATACATTGATATTTTACTGCGAGGCATTAGATTGACTATCTTTCTTAACTTCGAGCATTGCTCTCTGCTTTGCCTTTAATCTTTTAATATTTTTTTTGTGTTTTTTCCTAACGATTTTAAGTTTCTTATTCATTAACGATACTCCATGAAATTTAATATAAAGTCTTTTAAAGAAAATACAAGTTTTTATATTTGAAAGCAAGAGATCTAATTAAATTCAAGTATAACGTTAACAATTTCCGGATGATTTCCAATTCTAACGGGCGGTCCCCACGTTCCCACACCCGAAGATATGTAGTAATTGGTAGAACCATCTTTTTGATACCCCCAACTAATTGAATATATCGCTCTTGTAATATAGTTGAGAGGCCAAATTTGTCCATGATGTGTATGACCTGAAAGTTGCAGGTCAACACCTGCTTGCTTGGCTTCCTCTAATTGAAAAGGTTGATGATCCATCAAAACAATCGGCTTATTTTTATCGATATTATTCATTATTTCATTCAATGATTTCCTATCGTAGCCTAAAAATCTGTTTATACTCCTATCTTCCCTCCCTATTAAAAATAATGTGTTATTTATAAAGATACACTGATCACGTAGAACTTGTACTCCATTTTCTTCCAGATATCTGCAAGCTTTCTCTACTCCACCTATGTATTCGTGATTACCTGTGATGGCGAAAACTCCATACCGTGATTTTAAATTTCGAAGACTACTACCCAGATTTTCTTTAATGACGGGAGCCAAATCTTCATCAACTATATCCCCTGGTAAAAGGATTATGTCAGGTTCTAATTCATTAATAATTGATACTATTTTATCGAATCGTTCTTTACCAATTATCGAACCAAGATGGATATCTGAGGCAACGACGAGATTGATAGATTTCATATCATCACTCTTCTTAGAAATTTTAATTTGCATTTTTTCGATTCTAGGTGTCAATGCATTTATATGCCCTAAAACTAGAGTTACGATGACTATGAAAATTGATCCAAACCCAAGATACATTTTTACATATAAATAATTATCAATGACAAATCTTGGAAAAAAAGGAAAGATGTGATTAACTAGCCTAATGATATCCAATAAAAATACTATCAAAAAAAAATAAAACATTGCAGCAAGCCAAAACGATCCGATCCAAACAAAGGTTTTACTCAAAGGAGTTAACCAATAATTTTCAAGTAACCGCCCGATAATAAATGAAAATGATATCAAGATGAAAAAACTTATATAAAAGGGTTTGACACTTGAATTGAACGAAAATGATTGTAAACTCCGCACAAGAATATAATAATTGATCATTCCATAAATCGAAAAGAAGACGATAAAGAGAATAATGAAATATATAGTTTTCATAAAAAATAAATAAGGGTTGAACCGAGGCCAGAATTAATAATGTTAATTATTCTGATAGGATCTTCCTATAGAATTCTTCATATTGACTAACTATTTTATCGATATTAAAATTTTTCACAGCTCTTTCACGGCTTGCGGCAGCGAACATTTTATATTTTGAACTGTCACTGAGCAAATCAATTATGTATCTTGCCATCCGATCAAGATCACCGATTTCTGATATATATCCCGTTTCGCCATGAACTATTAATTCAGGTAAACCACCTACACTTGTACCTATTACGGGTAAACTACATGCCATAGCTTCAAGTGCCGCTAAACCAAAGCTTTCTGATTGGCTTGGAATCAAAAATAAATCAGATGCAGATAGTATAGGAACTAATTCAGTTT
>JBBIRP010000013.1:2202-16508 GCA_037441745.1 Ignavibacteriales bacterium | reverse complement strand
ATTTAAATCTCTAGCAAGCTGCTCACAACCAGAACGTGTAGGGCCATCTCCGACTAATAATAATTTAACATTAACTTTTTGTCGTACAATATTGAATATCTTGATTACATCTTCGACACGTTTCAGGGGCCTGAAATTTGATACATGAACAATCACCTTCTCGTCGTAAGGTGCAAATTGTTTCCGAACATTGGATGTGTCTAATCTTTTGTATGTATCAACATCGACGAAGTTTGTTATAACTTCAATCTTTTTCTCGATTTGGTAGTTGACCATAGTTTTTTCTCTTAGGAATCGAGATACTGCAGTTACACCATCACTCTGTTCAATGCTAAATTTCATTACTGGTAAATAACTTGGTTCTAAGCCGACTAACGTAATATCAGTTCCATGTAATGTCGTAATAATTCTTAATGATTTATCTGAAATTATCTGCTTGGCTAAGTAAGCACTCACAGCATGGGGTATGGCATAATGTGCATGAATTAAATCTAATTTTTCGAAACGTTTAACTTCAACTATCTTACTTGCAAGAGCAGGAGTATATAAAGGAAAATCGAAAAGAGGATAATTTGAAATTTCAACTTCGTGAAAAAATACATTCTCGATAAACCCATTAAGCCGAAATGGTAATGCGTAACTAATAAAATGAATTTTATGACCTCTTTTAGCAAGTGCTTTTCCAAGTTCACTTGCTACAACACCACTGCCCCCATAAGTTGGATAACATATTATTCCGATATTCATATTTTAAAATAATGATATTCTTCATATTTGCCAATAGGATATAAAAAAAAATTGAATCTTTTTTAGACTAATCTCGTCTAATGTGATGAAACACACCTTAAAAAAATTTAATTCCAATAGGGAATTGACTTTTTAAGAATTTTTTTTATATTTATAGGTGTGATAAACAAGAAATCATAGAATTCTTGCTAATTTAATCAATTTTGAAAGGATAAGTAAAATTGAAGGCAAAAGCCAAAGTCATCGGTCTTGTTATTACAAGTTGCCCGTGCTGCGGGAACCCAATAAACTTTGACCGTCAGACTACGAAAATCTGTGCGTACTGTGAAGAAGTGGTACATTTGGACATTGACAAGGTAGAAGTTACAGTTCATGGGCCTCAGAATGAAAATCAGCGGGTAAAGGTTAACATGAACTAATCAGTCTTTGCAATTTTTAAAAAGATTCCGGCAACGGAATCTTTTTTTGGAGCTAAATAAGACTAAAAAGGTCGTATTTATAAAAGGGAAATTAAATGTTTAATCTATCAAAAAAAGTCGAATATGGTTTAATTGCTATCAAGCATATGGCATCCGGAAATAAGGGACAGATGTTCACTGCAAAGGAGATTGCAGAAAAATATCAAATTCCATATGAGCTATTAGCCAAGATAATGCAAAAACTTTCGAAAAAAGGGTTTATTGTTTCACAGCAAGGAATAAAAGGTGGTTATAGATTAAATAAAAACCCTCAAGAGTTGAAAGTCTCAGAAATAATTCACACCATAGAAGGAAAACAATCTCTGACAATTGTACAATGTGAGAGTGACACTCCTGAAAATTGTTCTATTCATACTACATGCATAATAAAAAGTCCTCTTTTAAAAATTCAGACTAATATCAACCAAGTTCTAGATACCTTGACTGTGATGGAGATGTTCTGATGAAATTTCCAATTTATATGGATTACCATGCTACTACACCAGTTGATCCTCGAGTGTTAGATGTTATGTTGCCATATTTTACAGAGAAATTTGGCAATCCTGCAAGTAGACAACATCAATTCGGATGGATTGCAGAGGAAGCTGTTGAGACATCACGCAGCTCTATTGCTAAATCTTTAGGTGTGGAATCTAGAGAAATAATTTTCACTAGCGGAGCTACTGAATCAAATAACCTCGCGCTAAAAGGAATTGCGGATTCATATCATCACAAAGGTAACCATATCATAACTACCTTAACTGAGCATAAATCGATTCTCGACCCATGTAAAAAACTAGAAAAAGCTGGTTTTAAAGTTACTTATTTACCAGTAGACCAATATGGAAATATAGATTTAAATCAGTTTGAAAGTGAGATTACTTCTGCTACGATTCTCGTTTCAATAATGTTCGCCAATAATGAAATTGGAACCATCCAAGATATCAAATCAATCAGCAAAATTTGTAGAGATAAGGGAATATTATTTCACACTGATGCGACACAAGCTGTTGGAAAAATTAATTTAAATATTAAAGAAATGGATATTGATCTCTTATCCTTCTCGGGACATAAAATCTATGGACCAAAAGGGATCGGTGTATTATTTATTAAAAATTCATCACCAAAAATTAAATTAACGATGCAAATGAACGGCGGTGGACATGAGCGTGGAATAAGATCAGGGACATTGAATGTTCCAGCAATTGTTGGATTGGCAAAAGCGTTAGAACTCTCAATTCAATCTATGGATGATGAGGAAAAACGTTTAAGAAAATTACGAGATAAAATGTTATCTTCATTCACAAAATCATTAGACGATGTTTATCTTAACGGTCATCCTATAAATCGACTACCAAATAATTTAAACGTAAGCTTCTTACACGTTGAAGATACCCAATTGATGATGAGTATGAGAGAAATAGCCGTCTCAACAGGATCAGCTTGCAGTACTGCTGATCCCGAACCTTCTCATGTCTTAAAAGCTCTAGGTATATCGAAAGATCGTATACATTCTGCAATTCGTTTTGGATTGGGTAGATTTACAACAGAGGAAGAAGTTGATTACACAATAGACAAGGTAGTAGAAAACGTTAAGAAACTAAGAAATATTTCACAGCAATACAAAATTTCATCAAGTAAAAATTTTAAAAGTCATTTAATAAAATAATTATGAGAGAAGAAGATTTTATAATAAAAAATAAAGAAGAATTTTTAAGATATCTAAAATCAAAATTTATTTTAATTCATAACTCGAACATCTTTTTACGTGACTTCCATTATGGCATAATGTTGTTTTTGGATGAACATGGAATGAAAACTAAATATCAAGAGGCAGAACAAATAGCAAACAAAGTCGGTAAGATATTCGAGCAGTTAGAAATCTTCAAACATATCGATCATCAAACATGGACATTAAATTATCCCGAATTTGCACTGCCGAGGAAAAATAAAACTGCATAGGAAGAAAGTGAATTTCAAATGAGCAAAAACCACGAAACACTAGAAAAAATTGCAAAAAGTGAATACAAGTGGGGTTTCATTACTGATATTGAATCAGAATCCGCACCACGTGGATTAAATGAAGAGATCATTCGGTTCATATCTTACAAGAAAAACGAACCCAATTGGTTACTCGAATGGCGATTAAAAGCATTCCGCCATTGGCAAACACTTGAAGAGCCTAAGTGGGCAAACGTGAAGTACCCACATATTGATTATCAAGATATAATATATTATTCAGCGCCAAAACAAAAAAAATTAAATTCACTCAACGAGGTCGATCCAGAATTATTGAAAACTTATGAAAAACTTGGCATACCCCTCGAAGAGCAGAAGCAACTCGTAGGTGTAGCTGTTGATGCAGTTTTTGATAGCGTTTCTGTCGCAACAACATTTAAGGAAAAATTAAAAAATCTGGGAATAATATTTTGTTCATTTTCAGAAGCTGTGCATGAACACCCTGAACTTGTTAAAAAATATATTGGTTCTGTAGTACCCTATAATGACAATTATTTTGCAGCATTGAATTCCGCTGTCTTCAGTGATGGATCATTTTGCTACATTCCTAAAGGTGTAAGATGTCCGATGGAATTATCGACCTATTTTAGAATTAATGCTGCCCAGACAGGACAATTTGAAAGAACGTTAATAGTCGCTGATGAAAATTCATATGTAAGTTATCTTGAAGGCTGCACAGCTCCAATGCGGGATGAAAATCAACTACATGCGGCGGTGGTTGAATTATTAGCTATGGATAATGCACAAATCAAATATTCGACAGTTCAAAATTGGTATCCTGGCGATAAAGAAGGAAAAGGTGGAATATACAATTTTGTTACCAAGAGAGGGAAATGTGCAGGTAAAAATTCTAAAATATCATGGACGCAAGTTGAAACCGGTTCTGCGATTACATGGAAATACCCGGGGTGTATTCTACAAGGAGATAACTCAATTGGTGAATTTTACTCTGTAGCAGTCACAACAAATTATCAACAAGCCGATACGGGTACGAAGATGATTCATATTGGAAAAAATACTAAGAGTACGATTGTCTCGAAAGGAATCTCCGCAGGATATGGACAGAATTCATACCGTGGTCTTGTAAAAATCCAAAAGAATGCCTCTAATTCAAGAAATTTTTCACAATGCGATTCTCTCTTACTCGGTGATAAATGCGGTGCACATACGTTCCCTTACATCGAAGTGAAGAATACAACTTCGAAAGTCGAACACGAAGCATCAACATCAAAAATCGGTGAAGACCAACTTTTTTATTGTAAACAGCGAGGTCTTTCAACTGAAGATGCAGTGAATTTAATAGTCAATGGTTTTTGTAAAGAAGTGTTCCGTGAATTACCGATGGAATTCGCTGTAGAAGCGCAGAAATTAATCGGTATTAGTTTAGAAGGAAGTGTTGGTTAAACTCATAAATCAATTATTACTACATTAAAAAATATGCTCGAAATAAAAAATTTAAAAGTATCAATTAATGGGAATGAAATTCTAAAAGGAATAAATCTAAAAGTTAATCCCGGTGAAATACACGCGATAATGGGACCGAACGGTTCGGGGAAAAGCACCCTAGCACAAGTTATTGCTGGGCGGGAAACTTACAATGTTACAAAGGGTGAAATTTTCTACAATGGTAAAAATCTATTAGACATGTCACCAGAAGACAGAGCAAGAGAAGGTATTTTCCTTGCTTTTCAATATCCGATAGAGATTCCGGGGGTGAGCAACACGTATTTTCTCAAAGCAGCACTAAATGCAATTAGAACATATAGAGGACTCGAAGAATTAGACGCAGTAGAATTTTTATCATACATTAAAGAAAAGATGAAGCTCGTAGAGATTGACCAAGAACTGCTGAATAGACCAGTGAACGAAGGTTTTTCTGGTGGAGAGAAAAAACGGAATGAGATATTTCAAATGGCAGTCCTCGAACCGAAACTTGCGATCCTTGATGAGACTGACTCAGGTTTAGATATCGATGCTTTAAGGATTGTTGCAGATGGTGTTAACAAATTACGACGCCCCGATAACGCAACCGTAATCGTGACACATTATCAACGATTACTAAACTATATCGTTCCGGAATATGTTCATGTCCTTATGGACGGAAAAATTGCTATATCAGGAAGTAAAGAACTCGCACTTGAACTTGAAAAAAGAGGATATGACTGGATACGTCAATCTGAAGAGTTTGCTAAATAAAAGGACATATCATGATTCAGGAAATTAACGACATATATATTCAACAATATCGGTTATTCGAACAATCGATAAACGGAGTCCGTCATAATATTATACATCAGATGCGACGCAAAGGGATTAAACAGTTTGAGAAGCTCGGATTTCCAACAAATAAACATGAAGAATGGCGTTTTACCAATATCTCTCCATTGACGAGAATTCAGTTTACACCTGCTTACCAAGTTGAAACCCAAGAAATCTCTGAAGAACAGTTCTATAAAATTTCGATAAAAAATATAAATGGAATTAAGCTTACTTTCCTTAATGGAAAATATTCGGAGAAATTATCTGATAAAGGTTTTCCAAAAGGGATTGATGTAGCTTCACTCGCACAGATCATTCGAAACGAAAATACTTCCATTCATAAGCTAATTGGACGCTTTGCCAATAATGAAAATAACTCATTCACATCTTTGAACACCAGTTTTCTACTTGAAGGTGTATTCATTCAGATACATGAAAATATCGAAATCAAAGAACCGATATATCTGGTTTTTATTACAAGCGATACCAAAACACCATTAATCATCCAACCAAGGATTGTAATAATGGGGGGTAAAAATAGCAAAGCATCTATAATTGAACATTACATCAGCACAGAGGATAACTCTAATTTTACAAATATTGTCTCAGAGATTGGCCTCGATGAGAATGCAACACTCGAATACAATAAAATACAAACAGAAAACAATAATGCTTTTCATATCGGCTCTACTTATATTGAGCAGCTTTCAAAAAGTAGGTTTACATCAAATTCAATTATGATTGGAGGTTCAATAACCAGGAATAACATTTATGCGACACTCAATGGTGAAGGAACTGAATGTTATTTGAATGGTTTATCATTAGCATCAGGGGATCAATTAATTGATAACTACACATCGATAGACCATGCTAAACCAAATTGTTCGAGCAGAGAATTCTATAAAGCTATTCTCAATGGAAAAGCAAGAAGTGTTTTTAATGGTAAAATTTATGTGAGAAAAGATGCACAGAAAACCGATTCAAAGCAAACAAATAAAACCCTTCTGCTCTCCGATGATGCAATAATGAACACGAAACCTCAATTAGAGATATTTGCTGATGACGTCAAGTGTACTCACGGCGCAGCCATAGGTTATATTGACTCTGATTCGTTGTTTTACTTGAGGTCTCGGGGAATTAGCGAAAATATGGCACGTGATATATTGACATATGCATTCGCGAACGAAATAATAGAACGGATTACCATTGAACCAATCCAAGAATATCTTCATAATATTTTGTTTTCACGTTTTAAAAATGCAAGAATTCTAAGAAATGAGTAAAGTATTTAACAAGACTAAAGTTGTAGAGAAAAAAGTGTTTAGCGTAGAAAAAATTCGTGAGGATTTCCCAATTCTGAAACAAACCGTAAACGGGAAACCGCTTGTTTACCTCGATAATGCCGCAACTAGTCAAAAACCAGCTTATGTGATTAATGCAATGAATCATTACTATATGGAAGAGAATTCAAACATCCATCGCGGAGTGCATTATTTAAGCGAATTAGCAACCCAATCATACGAAGAAGCTCGGAATAAAATACAAAAATACATAAATGCAAAACATCGGGAAGAAATTATTTTTACACGTGGAACTACAGAATCAATTAATCTTGTCGCTTATAGTTTTGGAAGATACAATTTCAAGAAAGATGACGAAATTATTATATCTGCAATGGAACATCATTCAAATATTGTCCCTTGGCAGTTAATTCGAGATGAAAAAAATATTCTGATCAGAGTCATTCCAATAAACGATCGAGGGGAATTGTTCATCGATAAGTACGAAAAGATGTTCAATTCAAGAACAAAGCTAGTTTCGCTCGTTCATATTTCAAACGTCCTTGGGACGATTAATCCTATAAAGCTAATGATAGAAATTGCACATAACCATGGGGTACCAGTTCTTATTGATGGTGCTCAGGGTATACCGCATATGAAGATTGATGTTCAAGAATTGGATTGCGACTTCTATGCATTTTCTGGACACAAAATGTATGGCCCGACAGGAGTCGGAGTTTTATACGGGAAAAAAGAATTCTTAGAATCCATGCCTCCATTTCAAGGCGGTGGAGATATGATAAAATCTGTTTCTTTTGAGAAAACCATTTACAACGACATTCCACATAAATTTGAGGCTGGTACTCCAAATATTGCTGGTGGGGTTGGTTTAGGTGCGACGATCGATTATTTAAATCAAATACCATTTGAGGTAGCATTAGAGCATGAGCATAATTTACTAATTTATGCGCAAGAAGCATTATCTTCCATTAATGGTATTAGAATAATTGGAACTGCAGCACATAAATCGAGTGTTCTATCATTTGTTATTGAAAACATTCACCCCCACGACATTGGAACTATTTTAGATGATGATGGAATTGCAATTCGCACAGGTCACCATTGTGCACAACCATTGATGAAATGTTTTGAAGTACCAGCTACAGCACGTGCATCATTTGCAATCTATAATACAAAAGAAGAAGTTAACTCACTCGTTAAAGGAATTCACAAAGCAATCAAGATATTTCGCTAATGACCGCATTAAAAGAATTATATCAAGAAGTTATTCTGGACCATAATAAAAGTCCACGCAACTACCACCGCATGGAGGATGCAGACAGAAAAATTGAAGGCTACAATCCTTTATGTGGTGATCACTTCACTCTTTTCATAAAAATTGAAAATGATGTAATCAAGGATATAAGTTTTGAAGGTGCGGGATGTGCCATTTCAAAGGCTTCAGCGTCCGTTATGAGTTCGACGGTTAAGGGTAAAACGGTAAAAGAAGCTGAGGAATTATTCAAAAAATTTCATGAATTAGTATTAGGTGAAGGTAATCCAGAAGAAGACTTTGAAAAATTAGGGAAATTAGCAGCTTTTTCTGGTGTAACCGAATACCCAGCACGCGTAAAATGTGCCACACTCGCATGGCATACGCTTCACACTGCATTAACCACAAAAGAACACAGAACAACAACAGAATAATTAAATGGAAGAGCAAAAAATTAACACAATTGAAGAAAGTATAATAAAAGCACAGATAATCGAAATCTTAAGGAATTGTTACGATCCCGAAATACCTGTGAACGTTTATGAGCTTGGACTTGTTTATAATATTAACGTAGATACAAATGGTGAAGTTACAATCGATATGACATTAACTTCACCCTACTGTCCTGCGATTCAATCATTACCATTGGAGATTGAATCGAAAGTTAAAGAAATCAAAAGAGTCACAGGTGTAAATGTGAATATTGTATGGGATCCACCCTGGGACCCAAGCCGAATGTCTGAAGCAGCAAGATTAGAACTTGGAATGATGTAAATTTTTCATGAAAGGGAAATGGACATGAATAAGATACTCAAGATATTGATATCAACAATATTTTTCTCGTCATATTCGATACCACTCCATTGTCATGAGCGGGAAGGAAATTATTTACAAACGACTCCGAACGATGTACTCAACGGTACTTATAGAGAAGGGCTGAATGTTCAATTAAATGTGGACTCAACAACTCTAAAAGAGGCATCGATCCAAAACAATTGATGGAACACATTAGATTTGTAATTGATAACACGGGATGGAAATATGAACAAGCATCTAAATATTTCCTCGATATAAACGTTATAACACTAAAAGAATTGCAAAATAATAGACACCAAGTTAAGCCAAGTTAAGACAGATATACAAGATTTTAATGATGTATTCACCATACAACGTACAATTGATATACTACGTGGCGATAATTTATTATTGTCTACAATACTTTACGGATTAACCCATAATATTTGTGTAAATGCAAAAATGCGATTGTTGAATGAAAGATCACGTAAATTACCACGAGCACCAACACCACACAAGCAACCCAGACTGCCGATATTTACTCCATGGATATCTATAGAATTGGGACACTAAATTATAACAATATTAGTTTTTAACAGGTGCACATTAAAAAATATTTGTAAAAATATTAGGGAGAAATTTATGATAAAAATAGGATATATATTCTCTTTCATCTTGATGTTATTCTTGGTCTACGAAAACACCTATGCAAAATTTTGGCAACTTAAACCTCCACCAGATAATATGCCATTTTATAAAACTACAGAATTTTTAAATGAAGGCACAAATGTTGTCATAAATATTGATTCATTTTGTATCAAATGGGGAATAAAGCTTGAAGAAATGGAAGATGCTAGCCGAGAAGATGTAAAGGCAGTAGGTTGGGAGAACAATCTACTATCTAATAGAAGTATCCTAGTATCAATAGATTCGTTGATGAAAAAGAATGACCCCTTATACGATTTCAGAATAAAATCATTTAACCTTTTCAAGATATTAGTAATAAAACAAAATCAAACCGGATTATTATATCCAACTATTGAGCAATTGATGCATAGAGTTGCAATGCAAACGAGGAATGAGATTTTACAGACGAAAATAACAAAACCAGATCCTGATAAAGAAATAAAACCTCAGGAACCTGATAACTTCCAGCAAACCTCATTTACGAGAACAATTTTGATCTAAATAATAAAAAAATAATAAGAGAATAATAAAAAGAAAGGAAATATAATAATGTCATACGAATGGAAATTTAAACCACGTCCGTATTCGGATGAAGAAGCAAAATCACTACTAAAAAATGTTGTATCACCAGAGACGACAGACTGGCACTACAACACCCATCATAAAGGATATGTAACTGCTTTAAATACGATTGAGAAAGGGATAGAGTCTGCTGACCGCTCAAAGGCAAATGGAAATTACAGTGAAATTGGTGAATTGAAACGCAGATTCACATGGAATCATTCTGGTGCCCTACTTCATGATGTTTATTGGGAAGTCTTAGGTGGTGATGGAGATCCGAAAAAAGGACCAGAAATTCTATCAGCCATTGAGAAAGAATTTGGTTCTTTCGATAAATGGAAAGAAGATTTCAAAGCAACAGCAATATCTGCAAAATTAAGTGGTTGGGGTCTGTTGGTATTTGATAGACTTTGGTCAAGCAGATTATTGAATGTACTTGTAGACGAGCACCAATACGGTGCAATCTGGGGTGGTGTACCAATCATCGCCTTAGACGTTTTCGAGCATGCTTATTATCATAAAGATGGTGCAAAGCGTGCCGTTTATATCGATAATTTCATTGCCAATTTACATTGGGGACGGATAAATGAACGATATAAGAAATACATTCTAAACATATAAAACGTGGTAAGATGCCTCTCTTTCTTAAATCTAGAAAGAGAGGCTTTTTATTTCTATGAAACAGTAATATTTAACTTGAGAATTAGTTTTATAATCTCTATATTGTTATAAAAGTATTTTACCACCATCTAAAAAACAGACTTATGAAATTTTTACTCTCTTTATCAATTTATTTAATGTTACTCTCATCTTCTATTTTTGCATTAGAATTACCGACAAAATATTCTCAAATAAAAATATTTGTCCCCGATAAACAAACCTTAAATAAAATATGGGATTCAGGAATTGATTTTGAAGGTTCCAATGGTAAGGTGGGTGGATGGATGGAATTCGTTGCTGGTCAATACGAATTAGAACAACTCACAAATAATGGAATATCATATAGCACGATCGAAGATGATATAAGCAAGAAAATTATACAGGGATTAACTAAAGGACCAGCCAATGCACTTGGTTTCGGATATGGTACGATGGGTGGTTATTATACGTATGATGAAGTTCTCAGACAACTCGATTCGATGAAATTACTTTATCCAAATTTGATAACATCTAGAGATAGCATTGGACATTCACATGAGAATAGAGGAATTTGGGCAGTCAAGATTTCAGACAAGCCAAATCAAAACGAATATGATGAACCTGAAGTACTCTACACTGCCTTACATCATGCACGAGAACCAGAAGGTATGATGACGGTGTTATACTTCATGTGGTGGCTATTACAAAATTACGGAACGGATACAACGGCAACATACTTAATCAATAACCGTCAATTGTGGTTTATTCCTGTCGTCAACCCTGATGGATATGTATACAATCAAACCACAAATCCATTAGGTGGAGGTATGTGGAGAAAAAATAGGAGAAATAATGGCGGTAGTTACGGTGTTGATTTAAATCGTAATTATGGACCTTATGAAATGTGGAACTCACCTTATGGTGGTTCAAGCACTTCACCAACCTCAGACACTTATCGAGGACCTGCTCCCTTCTCAGAGCCTGAAGATTACGCAATCAGCGAATTTATGTGGTCACATACAATTATGACTTGCCTAAATTATCACACGTACGGGAATTACTTGATATACCCTTGGGGTTACCAGCCCTTCGAAACTGATGATTCAATTTCTTTCAGAGAATTTACGTTTGATATGACAGCAGAGAACAGATACCTAAGTGGAACTGACCAACAGACAGTTAATTATACAACGAGAGGAAATTCCGACGACTTCATGTACGGTGGTACAATGACAAGAACTTTTGCGATGACACCTGAAGTTGGAACATCGGGCTTCTGGCCTCCTACAAACCAAATTCTCCCATTAGCAGTTGAGAATCTAAAATCAAACATTTACTACGCTTATGTAGCTGGGCATCATACAGTACTTAAAAGCTATAATATGATTAACTCATACGGATCTGAAGATCTAGAGCCGGGGAAATCATTCACACTTCGAGTTAAAATAAGAAATAAGGGCTTAACCGATGGAAACAATTTAAAAATTTCAGTTGATACAGATACTGGAAAAATCCAATTTTCATCAAATTCAACAAATCTAACTTTGATGCCGTCAAGAAGTGATTCTAATTTAAATTTTACCGGCATTGTTTCGCCTACACTTATCATTCCATCTAAAATAGAAATTTATATCAATATCTCGGATGAACATGGCTATTACCATCAAGATACTATATCAGTAGTAGTTGGTAAGCAGTTTACAATATTTTCAGATGATTGTACAAATGGTTTGATCAAATGGATCTCCTCAGATAATTGGAATACAACAACTCAGGCTCATACACCACCATATGCTTTTACCGATAGTCCATTTGGGAATTATTCATCAAATACTAATAGTACAATTACACTAAAGAACCAATTGGATTTATCTATTTACCAATATGCTTTTTTAAAATTTTGGACAAGATGGGAAATTGAGCCAACATTTGACTTTGCAACTATCGAGATTTCTACCGATGGCGGCATGAATTGGAATACACTCCGGACTAAACTATCAAGAATCGGTTCAAACAGAGGAACACAACAAATCGATACCTGGGGGTACGATGGATATACACCGGGCTCAGATTGGCTTGAACAAGAAGCAGACATCACACCATACCTGAATTATAATATTTCTCTACGATTCCGTCTCTCATCAGATGGTGGAGAACAAAGAGATGGCTGGTACTTAGATGATATACGCGTCATTGGCTTCAGACGACAATCACCAGCAATTATCGTTAATGATAATGGAGTAGGAACACAGACGCTTACATTCGATGAATTTCCAAATGCTACAGATGGAATTGATGAAGATTTTGGTGAATCAGAATTACCACCTAAACCATCAATAGGAAACTTCGATGCCCGATGGCTGATTCCGGGAACAAATGGTTCATTTGTTAATTTCAAAGATACAATAGGACTATCAAGCGCACTTAACATTTTTACAGTCGAAATACAACCAGGCCCTGGTGGTTATCCCTTTACAATCCGTTGGAATCCACAACGTTTGCTAAATGGTGCCTGGAAAATACGTGATGGAGAAACACACGGAACAATCATCAACATTAATATGTGGACTGATACTATAATAAATATTTTCGATGAAACAGTAAAAACTATCGAAATATTACACACGCAAAAAGATACAATAGAAATGCATTTAACTCAAGGATGGAATATTGTATCAATTCCATGCATAGTTGAAGATCGCTCAAAAACAACTCTCTTCCCTTCTGCTATCTCAAATGCTTTTGGATATCAGAATGGATATACACCGAGAACGATATTGGAGTATAAATCAGGGTATTGGTTAAAATATTCGACAGCGGAAATAAATACGATAATTGGAGTTCCAAATCCTTCAGACACAATTGATATTTCGGCAGGATGGAAATTATTGAGCGGATTAAGTTATCCAATCCAACCCAGCAATATAATATGCAATACACCACCCTGTTATATATGGAAATACGTTGGTTATTATCAATCTGACACGACAATTCTTCCAGGTGAAGGTTATTGGTTAAAGGGACCTGAAAGACTCATAATCACCACTTATCCGACATTCAATGGAAATTATCAAAAACATTTGAGTAACGAATTCTTAGAAAAACTTAGTAAATTAAAAATATCAGATAACAATGGAAAAGAAATGGCCCTATATTACGGAGTTGCAGATAGAAATGACATTGATCTCTCAAAATATGATTTGCCGCCTGAACCACCTTTTGATTCGTTCGATGCACGTTTCAACTCACAGCGATTTGTTGAAATCTTTTCAAAGAATCTTGATAATGAAGAAGCAAAAATAATTATCCGATCAGATTCTTATCCAATTAAGTTTGAGTGGAAAAATCAACAAGACATTTACGGTATTCAATTCGAAATTCTTGACGAGACATCTAACAATAAATTAATTCATCTACTAACTACTTCTGGTAAATTTCTCTTGCATGATCCAAAAATTAAATCTCTAATACTTCGTAAAAAGGCTCCAACAACAATTCCAAAAGAATTTGATGTCAGGCAAAACTACCCTAATCCCTTCAACCCCATAACGAATATTAAGTTCGATGTTCCATCAACATCTATAATTG
>JBBIRP010000013.1:0-2184 GCA_037441745.1 Ignavibacteriales bacterium | reverse complement strand
AGAAATAGCAACAATTGAAAGGAACGCTACTTATTTACCCGGGCAACATATTGTAACATTCAATGGAGAAAATCTTGCATCGGGTCTTTATATATATAATTTTGATGCTAAATCAATAAATAATGATTTACATTTTGAAAAATTTATGAAAATGATAATACTCAAATAATTAAGAAGGTGTCTGCCATGAAACGAACATATCTTTTATTCTCTTTTTGCTTGATTATTACCTTCTCTGCAAAGGCACAACAAACCTCTTGGCAATGGGTAAATCCACTACCACAAGGAAATATCTTAAATTATGTTTGGCCAATTAGTTCGGATGTTATTTTTGCAGTTGGAGATTATGGAACGATCATAAAAACAACAAACGGAGGTAGAACCTGGCAGGTAACACCAAACGCTGCTGGTACCACTGACCCATTATTTGCGATCCAGTTCATCGACAATTTGATTGGTTGGGCAGTTGGTGAATCTGGTAGAATATTAAAAACAACCGATCAGGGAAACACCTGGTTTATTCAAGATACACCGTCACAAAGAGATTTATTCACAGTAAATTTCGTTTCATCATCGATTGGTTGGGTTACGGGTTCACTTGGAACCATTATGAAAACAACGGATGGTGGAGAAAGCTGGTCAACTCAAACTACTGGAACCACTTCTTCGTTTTACGGTGCACACTTCTTGAATAGCACAACAGGTTACGCAATTGGCACTAATGGCAAAATTATCGCAACTACTAATGGCGGAGCAACATGGGAAACAAGGACAAGTGGCACAACTCAGAATCTTTTCGGAATACAATTTGTATCTTCTAATGTTGGATACATCGTTGGTTCATTTGGACTGACGCTAAAAACGATCGATGGTGGTTACACATGGGTTCCACAGGTCAATGCAACTGACTTTAGTCTTTATTCATTATACTTTACATCAGCATTAACCGGTTATGCGACTGGGAGTTATGGTGTAATAGTCAAGACAACAAATGGAGGTTTTACTTGGTTCGAGCAGCCAACAGAAAGTTACAATGATTTATTTGCAATACGCTTTGCAACATCGAATATCGGTTGGGCAGTTGGAGATTTTGGGACTATAGTGGTAACTACAGATGGAGGAGTGACGTGGACACAGCAATCTAGTGGTGTAAAAAATATGCTCCTTGCAATTCATTTTCCTTCGGGGAATGTAGGAGTATCTGTTGGAGAAGAAGGAACTATTATTCGTTCAACGGATGGTGGTAGTACCTGGACACAACAAACAAGCGGCGTGATGCAAACACTTTACAGCGTTTATATGATAAATGAACAAACCGGTTGGGCTGTTGGTGACAGTGCTGTAATACTCAAGACCACCACGGGCGGTTATTCCTGGAGCGATCAGAATAGTCATACTGATATCTCACTTTATTCGGTTTTCTTTATCAACTCTACTACTGGTTGGACGGTCGGTGATTTTGGTACAATTCTTAAAACCACAAATGCCGGTCTTACATGGGTACCAGAAACAACAGAAATTTCAACCCCTTTAATGAGAGTAAAATTTTATAACTCAAACATTGGTTGGGCGGTCGGATACGGTGGTGAAATTATTAAAACAACCGATGGAGGTAAAACATGGATACCACAAGTTAGCGATACATATCAAACTTTATACTCATTAGAAATCATTGATGCTAATAACGTAATTGCAGTAGGTGATTTTGGTACAGTCGTGACTACAACAGATGGTGGAGCAACCTGGACGTCACAAGAGACTTACACGGGTTCAAGTTTCTATGGAGTTGCGTTTTCATCAATAACAACTGGTTGGGTTGTCGGCGATGATGGTGAAATCTATAAGACAACAGACGGAGGTTTCTCATGGAATTTACAACGAACACCGACGTATAACACTTTATGGGAAATTCAATTACTAAGATCAGGAACAAGTGGTGGATTCTTATACTCAACTGGTATCGGAGGCACAATTTTATGTTCAGGTGTTTCTCCTCTACCGCTCCGAACATGGACAGGAATTTATGATTCACTGTGGACATCACCAATAAATTGGAACCCAGTAGGTACACCACAAAAAGGAGATAGTGTTTTTATCCCTGTTACTGATCACAACCCTGTCTATCGTAGTATGTATCAGCAAATAAATCTTAATTAACTCTGATGATCTACTTAACTCATAACT
>JBBIRP010000012.1:0-21884 GCA_037441745.1 Ignavibacteriales bacterium | reverse complement strand
TTGTGCACCGATAAGCACAGCAAACCGCCATGAGGTACTTGGTATGCTCATTAAATTAATTGGGAGAGAAAATTCAATTGATTTACTACTTGCATTACCTAATGGATTTTTGACATCATCAGGTATAGGAATGTATTCAGCGATAATTTTTTCACTCTCGCTTACCATCCTGACACCACCACCTATTAAGATTAATGCTTGAAACTTAAAACCGTTTGTAAATATATAATTTGAGTTCATACCAACTTTCGTGCTACCAAATACATTCGTTGTTTCAATAGCTATGGCAGCGTATGTTAATTGAAAACCATATTCAGGATGCCACCCGGGATTTGAAAGATTTTTAAACTTAAGACTGAAATGAATATTCAAACTATCATATGAGACTGTGAAGCGAGTGATATCTAAGCTGCCAACTTTAAGATATGGGGTAAGCGGATAAATGTAATGACCATTACCATTATCATCTCCCTCGGGATCCAAAGTATCGTATAATATTCTTGCATCTGGATTCGATCGTTTGATTTCAAAATTACTTAGAAGTCGATACGAAGGTGGTTGAAGACATTTCAAATCTTTTCTAACCAATGGGACTGCGAGATTTAGCCCTTGGTATTTAGCTGGTGATGGGAATGTTACAAATGAATAAATATTATAGTCTACATTTACTCCCGAGAGTATAATACCGTGTTTTGAAATGTTTAGAGATAACACTGAATCTTTTTTTAAATGATAAAATATCTCAGGTTTCTCGATAGTAGAAGAATCGATGCTATGTTTACCAAACTTGTAATCACTAAAAAACCTTGAATATTCATTCTCAGGAATAAACATAATTTCCATGCTATCGGGTTGGTAATAAGATTTTACTTTTAAATCCATTTCATCATTTGATTTCGTATACAAAACTCTTAATGAAAATGTCCCTGCATTTACATCAAAATCAACTGATGTAATTGAGGCGGGTAATGATGGATGCATTGTAATTTTTTGTATTTTATCTCCAATTTCATAAGTTTCACCATGATATTTATTGTTATTGATTATTACACCAAGATAAGATTGGTAAAAACTTCGAATGAACTCGGCTAAACTCCATGCTTGAGAGAAAGCTCCAGAAATTCTCGGCTCACTTTCTCCTCGATGAGGACTTGCATCTAAAAGTTCCGATAACGTACCAATCGCCCCACGATCAAGAATTTGATGGACCATATTATCAGTAACAGTAAAAGCCAGATTGGCCAAACTTCTTTCTGCTGCCATATCTATCCACCTACCCGCTAACCACGTCCAAACGACACCATTATGATAAGCAGCATCAGGAACGTAATACGGTTCATAATGATGGTAAGGATGAAAATTATCATCATCTTGGGAAAGTGAGGCAACCCCATGAGGATAAACTAGTTTTTTCGTAACAATTTCAAACACATCAGCGGTTGGTTTATCAAAATGTGGAAACTCAAATAAAAGATTCGGACGTAATTGGTAGTTTGGGGTACCATCAATAGTTAAATGATCGTACGGAATACCATTCTCATGATTTATGAAATATTTTGAAAAATTATATTTTAATCTCTCTAATATATTGGAGTATGTACTAAAATTTGTTGGATTGAATAACATACTCCATGATATACCAATGGAAAGTTGTCGTGACCATAATGTTTGTATATCATTTGCTCGATTTCCTCTAGGACTCCACGGACCATCTGGTCCTACTGCATCCATCCAAGTTTCAGCATCACCATGTGTCAGGAAACAAAGCGAATCCATATGATACTTTATCGTTCCATCGATTGATCGTTTAACGACAGGGTACATATCTCTTGCAAATGCAATGTCACCCGAATACAAAAAATATTCATTTAAAGCAATTATAAATCGAGGGGTTCCATCTGCCGTGTTATACAAGATTGAGTTTGTTGTCACAAGGTTAGGTATGCGACCATAATTAGTACTATTGGGATTTGTATCCTGCCATGTAGCAAAAGACTTAAGGATTTCCCTTGCATCATTAAAATTTCCGGTAACAAGTGTTGCACCAGTGAGAGATATGAACGAATCTCTTCCCCAATAATTATCGAACCACGGAAATCCCGCAAAAATACCCTTGCCTCGCTGATTCATTATAAGTGCATCAAGCGATATCTTTGCCCAATACATAGCTTTGTCAAATCTTTTATTATTCGTGCGAATATATGAATGGTTTAATAATTTTTCCATTCTCTTTTTACGGTCATCAATAAGAGAATGGTAATTCTTAGAAACATTATGAGCAAGAGAAATTGTTTCAGACTTTTCACTTCCCGCAACAAAAATAATTGAAGGCTTGGTATTATCAATTGTAAATCTTAGATTAGCGGGAGTTAATGCTTCCCCCTTGATATGACAATTACTCGAAAATTTAATTTCTTCAAAATTGGATGTGGTTATACCAATCCAGGCCGGATAATTTTCGATTGTCGTTTTATTAAGATTCTTATCACTTGTTATAAGAAGAATATTTTCCTCTAATAAAACTTTATAATCATTTGAATCGATAGAATTTGGAAAGTACGGAGTGACGGTAATTTCAGTCCCGCTTACATTTTCCAACTCGATAACAAAGGCATTAATCGAATCAAGAAAAGAGAATATCTCTTTTATTCCACTTGGATAACTACGGACAAGTTGATGTGGATAGACAACGGTTGTAGCATTTTCTTTCTTTAAAGGTTGATTATCAATGCTTAATTCGTAATCATCTAAAATCTCATTCGACATTATCCGCCACCCCTGCCAAACAGATCGATGTGAACCATTTGTTTCTGAATAAAATATACCTGATTGTTTGTTTGAGTATGCGAACTCTCTAGAACCCCCAGGAAGAACTTGTATCGCTAATTCATCAACACTAATCGGCGATCTTTGAAGTTGGCAAATGCATAATGAAGGAATAAAAATAATGAGGAAAAGTATTTTCATTTGCCAAGAGAAATAGTTATAGTCTTAGCATCAATACTCTGCCTCGATAACCTCGTAGTAAGATTCCGGGTGTTCACATGCTGGACATTTCGATGGTGGAGTTTTGCCTTCATGGACATAACCACAATTTCTGCATTTCCAGCGGACAACTTTTTCTCGTGTAAAAACTGTACCATTTTTTACATTCTCAAGCAATTTTCTATAACGTGCTTCATGATTTTTTTCCACGACAGCTATGGAACGAAATGCAACAGCTATATCCGGCAATCCTTCTTCCTTTGCAACTGCTGCAAATTCAGGATACATCTTTGTATGTTCATGTTGCTCACCATCAGCTGCTGCCTTTAGATTTTCTTCAGTTGATCCAATTTTACCAGCAGGATATGATGCTGTAATCTCAGCCTCACCACCTTCTAAAAATTTAAAGAACTGTTTTGCATGTTCTTTTTCATGCTCGGCATTCTCAAGAAATATGGCAGCGATTTGCTCATAACCTTCCTTTTTTGCCTGCGAAGCGAAGAAGGAGTATCTATTGCGAGCTTGTGATTCACCAGCAAAAGCAATTAAGAGATTCTTCTCTGTTTTAGTACAGCTTAAACTTTTCATATAAAAACCCTTTTTATGAATTCGTGATTAATTTAAAATTTTATAAATCATTAATTGCAAGGGATTTATAAATTAAAATTTTTAAATTCAATTTTTACCAATCATTAATTTAATACCGTACTCGTACCCTTTGTTGAATGCACTTAAATTTAACTCTTCAGTTCCTTTTGGAACAGAAGCTTTAACAGCTTTTCTCATCGCTTCAGGTTCAACAATTTCTGTCACGGCTGTCATGAAACCCATCATCACAATATTTAAAACCATTTTCTTCCCTAGCTCTTCCGCAATACGTGTAGCAGGGATAGAAAAATGTTTTAAATCCTTCCTTAAATTATACGGATGAACTAATTCTTCCTCCGTTATTAAAATGCCACCAGATGCAAGTTCAGGGGAAAATTTTGTGTAAGCTTCCTGTGACATCACGATCATTATTTGGGGGGAAATTATATAAGGATAGTCAATCGGATCTTGAGAAACAATAATTTGTGAACTGCATGCGCTGCCACGAGCCTCAGGTCCAAACGCTTGAATCATTGTCGCATTCTTGTTGTCATATATAGATGCTGCTCTACCAATAATATAACCGCTCAATATTACACCTTGGCCACCAAAACCACCAATTTTTATTTCAGTTCTTGACATTGAAACTCCCTCATCCTTTATATGGTACAAATTTATTACCAAATTTCGAAGAGTAGTATTCGTTCATTCGATCAAGATATGTTGGTTGATCTTTATCAACAAATTTTCCAACTATGATCTTACCTTGAAAAGTCAGACCAAGCGTTTTGGTATCTGCATCATTTCGAATTTCACTATTCTCTTTATAGTAAATCATCTGATCAAGTCCATCCCCCAATTTATTTCTACGACTATATAAAGTTGGGCACGGCGCTAGAATCTCGATCAATGAGAATCCTTTTTTCATTAATGCCTCCTTAATTGATTTTGTTACATGGCGTACGTGATATGCTGTCCAGCGTGCTACATATACTGCACCACATGAAGCAGCCAAGTGGGGAATATTGAATGGGTCTTCAAAATTTCCATATGGTGTTGTTGATGCAGTTGCAGACACGGGAGTCGTTGGGGCAACTTGACCACCTGTCATCCCATAAATGAAATTATTTATTAATATAACAGTTAGGTCAACATTTCTACGAGCTGCATGAATCAAGTGATTGCCACCAATAGCAGTTAAATCACCATCACCGCTGTATACGACTACTTTTAATTCTGGGTTTGCTAATTTTAAACCAGTAGCAAAGGGTATTGCTCTACCGTGTGTTGTATGGAAAGAATCGAGATTGATATAACCAGCAACTCTTCCAGTACAACCAATTCCTGAAACTACAGCCACTTTTTTCAAATCAAGTTGGCTCTGAGCTAATGCATTTGCAAAACAATTCACAGTTGTCCCTATACCACAACCTGGACACCAAATATGTGGTATACGATCCATACGTAAAAATTCTTCTACGGTATTTGGGGGTATACTCTCGTCGATTTCCGCTAAATTTTCTTCCATCGTATTTATCCTTCTAAACTTTTCTTTATTGTATTATAAATATCTTTCGGGTTGTGCACCGAACCACCACCATGCGGTACAAGTTTTACTCGAGCTTTACCAGCAGAGTGCCTCTCAACCTCAAGAACAATTTGTCCATAATTTATCTCAGGTACAACGAATGTTTTTACTTTTTCTGCAATTTCTCTAATACGTTTTTCTGGGAAAGGCCAGGCAACTATTAATCGGAAATGACCAACCTTAATTCCTTCTTTTCGTGCTTGCTCAATTGCTGGTATTGCAACACGCGATGTTATTCCATACGTGATAACCACAACCTCTGCTCCTTCAATCTCATCTTCTTTATACTCAACTATTTTATCTGCATTCAAACGAATTTTATCAACAAGTCTATGGACGAGTTTTTCTTGTGCAACTGGTGTCATCACAGGATATCCTTTCTCATCGTGCGTCAACCCTGTTACATGAATATGGTAACCATCTCCTGCTTTGACGATTGGTGGGACAAGATCACTATCAGGTTTGAATGGGAGATAATCTTCAATATTTCCTTCGTAATATCGACGTGGATATAAATCAATCTCCTCCGCAGGTGGAATGAATACACGTTCAGTCATATGTCCCACGCATTCATCCATCATTAATAACACTGGAACACGATATTGTTCAGATAAGTTGAATGCTTTTATTGTAAGATCGAAACACTCTTGGGGTGAATTTGGGCAAAGGGCAATAATACCATAATCACCATGAGAACCCCAACGCGCTTGCATCATATCTGCTTGACCTGGGAGCGTTGGCAAACCTGTGGATGGACCACCCCTCTGAACATCAACAAAAACACATGGAGTTTCTGTCATCGCGGATAAGCCAATGTGTTCCATCATTAATGAAAATCCAGGACCGGAAGTTACGGTCATGGCTTTTTTACCAGCCCAAACTGCTCCTTGAATTGCAATCGATGATGCTATTTCATCTTCCATCTGTACAAATATACCCCCAATATAAGGAAACCTTTCAGCAATTCGTTCGACAACTTCTGTTGATGGTGTGATTGGATAACCAGCTACAAACCTGCATCCCGCTGCAATAGCACCTTCGGCGCATGCATGATCACCATCTATAAAGATAGCTCCTGTTAAAACTCCTTTTGGATCTGCTTTCACTTAAACTCCTGTTTTTGTTTTTTCTTAAACATGAAACCGTAAATTGCAAAATCGGGACATAGCAATCCACACATATTACATCCATTACACTTTTCTGGTATGACTAAAACCGGAGGATGATACCCTTTTGCGTTATATTGCTCAGACAATTTCAATGCATCGGTAGGGCAAAATTCAACACAAAAGCCGCATCCTTTACATCTCTCAGCATTTATTACTACTGAACCGAGTCCCTTTTTCTTCTGTTGTGTCTCTATCATTTGATTCCTTCGAGATTTAAAGAATTTAAAATACGAAGTATATAATTACATCACATACTGCGCCAAAAAATTATACTACATAAATTCTCAAGAATTTATACAAAATAAAAAAAATTAATATCAAGAGTGAAAAAATATTTTGCTAAGTTTTATTAAAATTGAAAAAAATTTATATGTTGATTAATTATTCACAACATTGTTCTTAAAATGATCTTTATACTACTCTTACGGAAGTTTTTCACACAATCTTTCAACCATTTTCTGAAGTTTTTCATTCTGCATCAATCCACCTTTGATGACAATTCTATCATCCCAAATAACTTCACCATTAGATGAATCAATTAAATAAAATATCATAGAGAATTGGGATATTGGTTGAATCGTAATCTTTTCTTCTGTAGTTTTAAATGGTAACATATGTTGTCCATACTGCTTTGATGCCCCCACGCTATAACCGCTAACAAAGATAATTCCCAACATACCACCGCCTAAAGATTGTGATAAATATGTCGCAGCCGGGATTTTGATGTTATTATCTCCTTTCACTTTTTCATAATTCAACAAAGATGAATACACTAATTTTAAAAGTTGCCGGCGAATTGTATCTTGAGAAAACAATTCATGTAGATATAATGGCGGTGATGCAATTTCAAGTTGAGACGATTCAAAAAGCTGTTCTTCAGGTGTTCTAATGATACGATAATTAATATCTTTATTCAAAAGCAAACCAATCGAAGACAAGAATACCCTATCCACGTTATAGCCTTTTTCGTTCATTCTCCCGGCAAAAAGTTGTAAAGATGTCTTTGCAATCTTTTGATTATCAACAAGGTCAACTATATTTGAATCACCTAACGAAGCGCTTATAACAATAACATCCGATAGAATCACGGTTGATGTAAATTTACTTTTATGTTCTAGGAAATCAGGATAACGAGTTAGCGGTGAGGTAGAGCATCCCACAAAAATGGAGAATAATATATAGAAAAAATGCATTGTCGACTTCATATTATATCCTCTTTAATTCATGAGGCCACATTTCACTTTTTATCTAAAACATTTTTATACACATCGAATGTTTTTTTTGCAACATTACTCCAGAGGAATTCTTTCCTTATATGCTCGCGCAACAATGATTGTTTTTCTTTTTGCAGAGCATCAAGGATTCCTCTTCGAATACTTACGGTAGATGTTGGCTCGACGTATTCAGCATAATTACCAAAGTACTCTTTTGTACCACCATATTTTGTTATCACGATTTTCGCTCCCGTTAATGCTGCTTCTAATGCAGCAATACCTGGAGTTTCGAATAATGAAGGAAGTACAAAAACATCACAAGCCGCATAGGCAGACGCAAGAAGTTCAGAGTCATTCGCTAAAGCATCAACAATGAGGATATTAGGATTTTTCTTTGCTTCTTAGATGCAGATGTTTCCATAAGAATTATTCTCGATTCTTCCAATTATAATAGTTGGAGTCTCAATCTTATTAACAGCCCGTATCAGTCGCAGTACATTTTTACGGCCCGGACCAATATGACCAACGTTCAAGATAAATTTATTTACACCATATCTACTTCTGAAGAGCGTACCATCAGCATTATAAAATTTTTCCTCGACACCATTTGGAACAACCTGCTGTTTTTCAATAGGAATTGACAAACCTTCTACTAGTAATTTAAGTTCACATTCAGTATTCGGCAACACTGCTTCAGCCCAATTGCATATATCATGTAGAAACCCATAGTCCATCCAAAAACCATGGAATATCCTTCTGGCTAATTTATTGGCATATAACGCTGTACGTAGAAATTTTGAGCTGTGAAGTGAAAAAAATATTGGTGTAACAACCATTGGTATACCAATTTTATGTATTTCTCTTGCTAAATGATAAGTCCCAATATTTGCACCAAAGAGATGGAATAAATCGCATTTTTCTTTTTTGAGTTCTTTCCACGTTTCGAAAAAATTTACATTCACACCCAATCTTTCTAATTCCTTTTTTGTGTGGATTATTTGTGTTCTTGGGCCCCCTCTCAACAACATCACAGATTGATACGAAGCGAAATACACATTCATTGCATTAATCAATAATAATTATTTAAACACATATGTTATAGAACCTTCCTAAGAATTCGTTGAACATTATCCTCAATACGATTAATCATTACCCAAGGATTATATCTTCTAATCTTTTTCAGATCAGACGGAATTGTCTTAGCAATCGGACACTTAACCCAATTTAAATTAGAAAGATCAACGATAGAGTTTATCGGGCAAAAAGCTTCGCTCCCTGTTGGATTAGTAAGATGTATCCAGCAATCTGGAGACACCCCCTGAGCAATGATATGCAATCTTTCACCATCGATAGATACCTGCAAATTTGCTTGAGATCTTCTTTTCCACCACTGGGCAAAATCGATCATTCTTAAATTCATAAGATTTAGACACTTTATCTTATCGAAAACATATTTGACAACTCGTTCATTATTATCCTTTGGGTGATGATAAAGGAAAATTGGTTCACGATTCTGATATTTCTCTTCAATAACGTTTTCAAAATATTCAATCATAGAATTTTCTTTAAATCCTTGCCGACAAAGACTTCCGATACAAATAGGATGAATTGGAATTTGTAACAGCTCATTGCCATTTCCCAAAAGGCGGTGCGAGGGCAAGTTATCATAATCATATGAAAATTCGGATGAATATTCAAAATCATATTTACTTAATGCCATTGCAATTTCAGAACTCCATCTTCCAAAAGGTGCTGTAAAACTTTTTGCTTTTAAATTATTTAATTCAAAAACCTCTAAAGCACGTTGAATATTCAATAAATTCTTCTCATAATTATTGTAAAATTTATGTTTAAAACCATGTAAACCAATCTCGTGTTCGACCATCTGACAATACAAATAAAGATGTTTTTCCTGACTTTCTACATCAACAAACCAACTAGTCTTAATACCATTTGAATCAATTATATTTAATAGTGATTTAACTTCGTTCTCGCTTGCAAAATCTGTATCGATCCTATAGCTGAAAATAGTTGGTAGATTATTTGGGAAATACCATTTATGAATATAAGGCATTCCCCTTTTATGAAATAGATGTTCAAGTGCAACAGAGACTAACCGTCGAATTTTTCCCTTTGAGACAGAGGAAACATTTTCGTAGGGTAGACGATTTCGTGTTGAATAGAATGACTTAGCAACAGTATCGTAATTGAGAATCAGTTCACCTGCATCAAAGGGAAAAACAGAAATATAACCACCACAATATTCATCGACAAGGAGTGCCAATTCATAATTATCAGTCATTAATGTGTTTGCACCTTGATGTAAGTAAATCTCAGAATATATATCCACCAAACCAATTCCTGTGAACATGCTATCTTTAGCTTCGAATAAATACTTTGCATAAACTTTTTTACTTTTTTGTCCAGACAATTTGTCAAAGAATTTCGCCGAGCAAAGAACGGCTCCACCTTTTTTTAGATACTCTTTAATACCTTCAACTCCATGTTCGTTAAAATCGTCGCTGATAATTATTACAATGTATTTACTTATATCAGAGGTATCATCAATTATTGAAAATGGAATGCCAATTTGTTCAAGTAATATATACCACCCTTGTAAATTTTTACCGTAGAAACCAACTTTCAAATTTGTCATATTTTCGCTATGAGATTTTTTAATTCTTTTAGAGATATTGCTCGCAATAAAAACAATACACCGAAATAAATTAAACTACCCAACACAATCAAGATAAGAAGATTTTGCCCGGGAAAGAAATAGATAACAATTCCCATAGACAATACTGCGAGTAAAATACATGACAAAGATTTGGGTAAAATTATATTCAAATATCGTTTGAGACTTCTTTGCATCAATAACATAGTTATAGTCTCTGATATAACCATCGCAACTGCAGTCCCTACGATTCCAAAATATATGGTCAAAATTATTATTGAAACTGCGTAAATAATCCCGCTAAATCCCATTATCTTACTATACAGCTTTTCTTTCCCAATCGCGATCATACCTGAAGTATAGATTGTATGAATCATAGTAGCAAGAAAATACCAAATAAGAATCTGGAAAACTTCAATGGCTTCGACATATCGACTTACGAAGATTATAAAGATAATTTTATCAGAGAGTATAGTCCCGCCGACACAGATTGGTAAAGCAGAAATAAATATCCACTTCATTGCCGTCGAGAGAGTCGATGTAAATTCATTTGGTGAAAATGATTGTATTCGCGATGCTGCTGGTAGTAATACTGTCGCTATAGTACGGTCGAGCATTAGGAGAGAGAATACTAACTTGTTAGCAGCACTATAAATTCCAACGTCATAGTTCGTCATTAAAATTCCAATCACAAACGTTGGAAAATTAGTACTCAACGTCGCAATGATTGTTCCAAGTCCTAGTGGTATAGAACTCTTTATCAGAGAAGTCCATCCTTCGAGCACAAACCGAAATTTTTCATTACCAAATCGCTTTTTGTAAAATATCCAATATGTTAAGGTCGCGACAAAATCACCTGTAAAAGAAGCCCACGCTACCAAGATTATATCGGCTGGGGTATGAACGAATATCAATATCGTGGCAATATAAACAAGGGCTGAGAGAAGTCTTGCCGAACCGACAATTTCCATCCTTTCCTTACCCTGAAAGAACCAATCGAGTAAAACTGCATTTGTAAAGACTGATAAGCAGAAAATTAAAATTATTCTGGCTAAGATACTTTCGAGTAAGATAAGTGCAACGATAGCAATAATTATGTAGATAACAAAACTTACAATAAGCTTTATACTAAGTACCTTGCTAACTAGATTTTCTGTATTACTCTGTGCCACGGCACGGATACCAAACGTTGACAAGCCAAGCGAGCTTAATATAATTGAGTATGATAAAACAGCAAACCCGATATTAATTAAACCAAAATTTTCAACACCAATATTTCTTGCAAGATAAGCAATAGTCAACATTCCCAGAATGCGCCTCGCAATGTCGCTACCAATGATTGAAATAAAATTTCTTGAGAATCGCCTCAATACTTAAATCCCTCGATAATGCGGACTATTTCAGTTTCACGTTTCTCTTTAGGAAATAATGAGACTATCCTTGCACGAGCTCTATTTCCCATATTTACATCCATACCTAATGCTTGCTTGATTGCCGCGGACAAGATTTCACTATTTGATCCTTGAATAAGTATACCCGTATCTCCAACGGCTGTAGAATTTCCACCAACGTTAGTTGCAACCGGAATACATCCACACAACATTGCTTCACAAAGTGCGTTCGATAATCCTTCATGACGTGAAGGTTGACAATAGACCTTAGCTTGTTGATAATAATAAAGAAGTTCCTTCCTTGGAAGTTTATCTATAAACTTCATGTTCAATGGAGGTCTTTTCTTTAATACAAGGGGTGGATTTACACCAATTAAAAGAAAAGTCACATCTGATAAATTATTTGCAACATCTAAAAGTAGATCGATGCCTTTGATTCGAAACGTTCGTTCATCATTAGCAACAGCAACAGTCAATACTATTGGTTCTTTTTCTCCTAATGGTTTCCAGAAATTTGCATCATATCCGGTAGCGACATACTGAATGTTTTTCCCTTCATATTCGGCAAGTTGAACAGCAGATTCTTTCAATGATGGATCAACAACGAGTATTTTACTCGCATTCTTGAAAACATAACGTACCAACTTTGCTTTCCAAGGATTAAGCCAAATCCCATAATCCAGTTCTTTATCTTTTGCATCATCCACACCACCAATTACGACGATCGATTTAATTCCAAAGATTTTACTTAAGAAAACACTTACAAATGCATATACAGAGGCAAACCAGCAAAATACGACATCGCATGTTAAAACATGAATAAAGATTTTAAGAATCGCAAATAAACCATGTCCGATTTGCTTTTGCAGTCTAAAGTGTTTTTGAAGCATCTCCACATCATCTTGGACAAATGGAGCGTCAATGGCAGAGATTAATAATAACTTTTTTACTGATGGATTTGTCATCAATTATTGTCTTGGAGACTTTTCTGAAGTTCATCAATTACATTTTTAGCAACAACATCCCAATCAAAATTTTTTGACCATAAGTATGCATTTCTTGCAAGCTCATCTCGTAAATTTGAATCTTGCAATAACATCAATATATTATTTGCCAACTGATCAATTTTACCATAATCATATAAAAGCCCCGTTTTACCATCTCGAATTGCATCTCTCAAGCCCGGCACATTGCTCCCAATAACTGGTGTACCACAAGCATTCGCCTCAATTACCGTCAGCCCCCAACCTTCTTTTGAGGAAGTGTTGACTAAAAACCATACTTCTTGGAGTAAACGAATTTTTTCCTGCTCATCGACATAACCTTTAAAACAAACTACATCTGAGATTCCAAGTTCTTTCGAGAGTGATTCAAGATTTTTTCTATAATCCCCTTCTCCTATGATTACTAATTTAACATTCGGGAATTTACGTCTAACAATAGTAAAAGCTTTGAGTAGATGATCGACGGCCTTATATTTTTTTAATCTTCCGAAATATCCAATTAAAGGTTCTTTACTCCGTCTTGCTGGGTCTGGTTTATGAAGTTTATGGTCAACGCAATTATAAGCAAATTGAATATTACTTTCAAGGAAACCATTTATTAACATTTCATCTTTAGTACTTTGTGAAACCACAAATAAAGGGACCCGTCTTCTTCTTGCAATCGTAACTCCAATCTTTTCCATAAGGTAAACATATAGAGCAAACGGCAGGGATGCTTCTAAAAAAATACTCTTCCCAAAAAGATGATGAATGATGAAGTATAAATGCTCTTTAACATAAAGTGGTGTAAAGAACGGTATTTTATTCATATCATCTATAACTATATCAAATTTCTCTTTACTAAAACGTTTCCAATACTTAATTGGAACTCTAAAATTGAAAAAATAACGACCCCCCTCCCGAATTACCTTTATGCCATCGATTGTTTCTTCGGGCAATGCTCCATCGAATGATGAACAGAATAACGTTACCTTATGACCTAATCTAGCAATGCGAGAAAATATCTGATGTAAATGGACTTCAGCTCCGCCTCCAAGAGGATTCTTTATATCTTGCCAGTTTAGAATTAATATTTTCATCAGGAATGATGAGTAAAATCTTTGCAGGGATAGAAATACCCAATTACAAAGTAATTATACAAGATTTTCCGATCGAACAGGAGTGTATTTCGTCCTGCTTGCAATTTACAATTACAACAAAATATAAAACACTTTTTACTTAAGTCTACTCGTATCTGCGACAGAAGATTCCTTCAACTTTTGTTCGTAATATTGAATTCGAGCTTTCAAATTCGGATCGTTGGGATATTGAACAAATGCACGATTCAAAAGATTAATTGCCGATGAAAAATCTTTTCTTCTATCATAAATATCAAGTAAAACAGTATACGGTAATGATTGATCTTGTTCATCAAAACGATTTCCATTAATCATATCCCACGCGGATGTTTCGAGAATCTTTGCATATTTCTCGGAAAATTCATTTTCACCCAATTGATTATACAAATTCATGATGTATGCATTGATTCTCAATTCCTTGTTTGGAATGACATCGATTGGAATGACATCTTCCATTCTTCGCATTATTTTCTTTGCTTCGGAAATATCCTTTTTTTCTCTCATCGCATACTCTGCCAAGCGGATAAAATTAAAACGATAATTCATTACCATCCGCTGAACATTTTCGTCGTAATAAACATTTTTGTTATTAAGATTTCTGAACAAATAACCTCTTTGGAATGTTTTTGAAGGCTTCACATTCTCAGCCATCAGCTGTTCAGCCATTATATCGTAATCAATACCAAGTTCATTCTGACCGATCTTCTTTGGCTTCAGTTTATAGGTTAGACCTTGCATCCAAAGGTATTGATCAAGACCGATTTTAGAATCCGGCGAACAAGTAATTGCAAAATGGATTGGCCTTTCCCATTTATTATTCGTAACAATTTCATGTACCATTATATCCTGCACGCGCAGAATTCTAACATCCCCTTGATAAGGAACACCATTCATCATAAACTTAATCTTACCTTCCTTCAAAACTGTGGAATCCACCAAAGGTACATTTGTCAACTTCGGTCGGTCTGCTGAATCATACTTCAAAATTATTTCCTTTGACACTGGTATCTCGATCTGTCTCGGCTTCCATCCTCTTGGACTTATTCGGTCGACTTGATTATCCGAAAGTGATATAGGAACTTTTGGAGTTCCATGAGGCATCTGATTTTTCAATTGCTTGATATACCACGATGTATTAACTAAACTCAAATTAACAATTCTCACATCTCTGCGTACACCTTCGACATCTTGAAGATACCATAGTGGAAATGTATCGTTGTCTCCATTTGTAAAAAGAATTGCATTCGGTTCACAGCTCTGCAACAAATTGTAAGAGTAATCCCATGCTATATAATTTTTACTACGGTCATGTTCATACCAATTTACTCTAAGAAGATTAAATGGAATAGCTAACGCTCCTAAGATTAGAAGTCCAGAGGAAGCAGCGTTCAGGGAACTAGTTTTTTTAATTTGAAGTTTTAGAAAATCAATTATTGCGACAATTCCAATAGCGATCCAAACTGCAATCACGTAATAGGCACCAACATAGAAATAATCACGTTCACGAGGTTGGGGGTCCTGCTGGTTCTGATAAAGTGCAAGCACGACACCCATAACAAGAAACATCACCATCAACACCATTGCTTTTTTCCAATCTTTTTTGAAATGATAATACACTCCCAACAATGCGACGAGGAATGGTATCCCCAAGGTATCTTTCCAACTAACGCCTGCATCTTGCCAATCACCTTCAGCACCTATAAAATTCCACAGAACGTATCGAATGAACATATGATTAATTTGATAACGCCATAGGAAATCGGAATCACTTGTATAATTTTCGCGAGTCGGACGATGCATTTCTTCAGGTGACCAACGTCGAGGAAAATATTTCGTCACAAAAGTTCGCTGCTCATTATCCCAACTTTCACCTTTTAGCAGTGGAGTATCTCCATATTGTTCGCGCCCGAGATAACTAACCAACCCAGCTAAATCATGAGGTGCATTTTCATTCATTGGAAGATTGTCAACATTTGCTCTCATGATAACGACGATATATGTCGTATATCCCAAAACAATAAGTAAGAAAGATAGGAGTGCAACTTGAAGCATTTTGTGTTTTGTCTGTTTAGCTCGGTATATGCCATAAGCAGCAACGACGATCGCAACAAACGGTACAAATGGTAACAATTCGTTTTTAAATCCCTTGAATTCACCATCTAACATTGAGGGGAGGTATTGAACAACTCCAGGATATACAACGAAAAATATGACTACTGCAATGATACTAAATTTAATGAATGATTGTCTGGTCACTTCGTAGCGGCGGAAATAAACAAGCATTAAGACCGGGAAGATCGCAAGTACCGCTAATAGATGTACCCCGACTGATAATCCTATTAAATAGGATATCAATAGAATATACTTTTCGTTGTGCGGTTCATCCGATTTTTCCCACCAGCGCATGACTAACCAAATTATTAATGCAACAAACAACATACTTAGGCCATAAACTTCTGCTTCTATTGCATTATCCCAATATGTTGTAGAGAATGCTAAGCTTAGTGAACCAATGACAGATGCAGCATACAAAACAATTCGATCAAAAAGAGTCGAGGGGTTACCGCGGAAATGTGTTATCACCTTGACAATGACAAGATATAGGAACATAATTCCAAGAGCACTACCAATAGCAGATATTGAATGTACACGAGCTGCAACATCAGTAAAAAATGGAATCTGAGAAATAATTCGCCCAAGCAAAATAAATAATGGAGAACCGGGCGGATGTGGCACTTGCAGCAAAACTGCCGCGGCAATAAATTCCCCAACATCCCAAAAAACAACTGTTGTCGATAAAGTTAATAAGTAAACAATTGCACTAATGAGGAATACCCCAAGAGCTATATATCTGTTGAGTTTAATATCTGTCATCTAAAGTCCTTTGGAATTAATTAATTCTTTTAATGCGTTTAAATATAGAAGATTTAATATACAATCGCAAGAAATATTATTGAACCGAGACACAAGATACAAGTTTCTCGATAATCGAATCGCAAATTAAGAAACCTTTATTACTTAGTTTCACAGCACCATCATAATATTTTAGATAACCATCCGACTCCATCTCTTTGAAAATGGTATCCCACGAATTTCTTAAACTTATATTAAATCTAGATTCTAACCCGTCAATTTGAAGTTTGTTCTGTCTTATAGCAAACATAACACTTTCATTGAACATATCTTCTTTCGACAATACTTCCGATTTTTCTATTGGCAATTTACCAGAACTTAATATTTCACAATAAGAATTTACATCTCTGACGTTCCACCATCTTTTCACTTGCTTGAATGAATGAGCAGACGGACCAAAACCAATATAATCCGAATGATTCCAATAGTTACAATTATGTCTGGATTCTAATCCCGGTTTTGAGTAATTAGACACTTCGTAATGAACATAGCCTGCATTTTTTAAATATCCCATAGTGAGTGAATACATTACAGCTTCCAATTCTGAATCTATTGGATATACTAAATTCATTTTTACCATTTTTTCTAATTGTGTATTCTCCTCGATAATTAAACTATATGCTGAAATATGCTGTGGTTGAAATTCAAGCGTACATTCTAAATTTTCTTTCCAGGTGGAAATTGTTTGTCCAGGAATTGCATAAATCAAATCGATATTTAAATTATTGAAACCTACACTGATTGCACTTTCAATGGTATTGATTGCCTGAGATACAGAATGAATACGAGACAGCATCTTTAAATCTTTTTCATTGAACGATTGCACACCTATACTTAAACGATTTATTCCACTCTCGAGATATTCGATTAGCTTTTGCTTATTAACTGTCCCAGGATTTACTTCTATTGTAATTTCTACATCTTGTTTAAAATGAAAGTTTGCTTTTAGGTGAGTCAATATTCTCACGATCTCAGGTATTGTCAACAACGATGGTGTACCACCTCCAATATAAATTGTTTCAATATCTTCATCGTTTAGTATATTTTTATAAAGCTCTATTTCTTGATGAAGTGCTTGTAAGAAGTCCCCAATTTTTGATTTGTTATCAACCGAATAGAAATCGCAATAAATGCATTTACGTTCACAAAAAGGGATATGTAAATAAATACTCGACAAATTAATCTTTCAATAATTAATAAATGAAAGTACCTATTCTTTTCCACCTAATGGATGATATAAAATCTGAAATACTCTTAATTGGTGACATTGTATCAGATGACCAATAAATCAACGTTGCTTTCCCTATAACATTCTTAACTGGTAAGAATCCCCAACAGCGGCTGTCATAACTATCCTTCAAATTATCTCCAAGCATAAAAAGATAGTCCTCACCAATGGTATATGAATACGATGGTTTACCATCAATTATAATCTCATTACCAGATATAGTAACTTTATGGCCCTCGCGCTGGATAATCTTTTCCCATTTGATGATATTTCCTTTATCCAACACAATGGTCATTCCTTTTTTAGGAACAACAACTTCTTTAAAATCGATATTTTCGTTATCAAGATTCTTAAGGTCTACGATTTCTCCATTAATTAGCACAATCCCTTTTCTGATTTCAACAATATCACCGGGTAATCCAATACAACGTTTAATTAATTTCCTGCCAGTAGAATTACTTTTTATAATATTTGAAGCGGGGAATTCAAATAGTAGAACATCTCCACGATGAATTTTGGATATTGGAATATTTAGAATATGGATTGAAGCATTTGTAAATAACGATTCCGACGTTATCAATTTATCAATAAGGATGTAATCCCCGGGTAGAATTGTTGGCTCCATTGATCTAGTCGGTATCCATACAACATCAACGAAAAAAATTTTTAAGATGAGTGCCAATAATATTGCAACTGCAATTATTGCAATTCTCTCAGAATATTGATTGGACATACAATTTTAATGGACTAATGTTCCTAATCTATTCCATCGAACGGTTGATAATTTTCTACCAATATTTAAAAGTGAAACATCGGGATCCCATGACCAATAAACTATAAGGGGTGTACCCACGATTGATCTAACAGGAATAAATCCCCAGAAACGACTATCGAGACTATTATCTCTATTATCTCCCATTCCAAAAACATAATCTTGCTCAACGATATATTGATTTGCTTCTTTCCCATCGATATAAATTACACCGTTTTGAGTACTCACCGAGTGGCCTTCGCGTTTAATAAATATGTTCCAAGCAAGAATATTATTAGAACTCAAACTGATTACATCTCCTTTTTTAGGGATGACGATTGGTCCATAATTATCCTCATTAAATCTTGCACCCGGCGGGAATATCCTCGGGTCAACAAAGTCGGGGGGCTTTATATACGACATGTTGAATTTAATGTTCCGCGGAATAGGCAATGGTTTACCATTGACATAAACTATTCGATTGATGATTTGTAATGTATCACCGGGTAGCGCAATGCAACGCTTAAGATAGTAAGCAAATTCTGCAGGTTCAACTTCATCACGCATTCCGGGGAACATAAATACTATAATATCTCCCCTCTCAACTGGCCAAAATGCTGGAAGTTTAAATGCAGGGATTTTAATGTTAGTGAATGGAATTGTTCGCGGGGTGGTTCCGCCATAAATGAATTTATTGACGAGGAGAAAATCTCCAGTCATTATTTCATTTTCCATAGAACCGGTCGGGACTTCAAACGAGGCAACTACGAAGCTGTTTAAAACTAAAAATACACCGAATATTATTCCAAATTCTTTTAATGCTGCTTTGATCTTTGTTTTCATATTATCTCCATTTAATTAATCTTTCATTGCAAGAACTGCTAAGAATGCTTCCTGCGGAATTTCAACCCTTCCAACTTGTTTCATACGTTTTTTACCTTCCTTTTGTTTCTCTAACAATTTCCTCTTTCGAGTAATATCACCACCGTAACATTTTGCTAAAACATTTTTTCTAATTGGGGAAATTGTATCCCGAGCAATTACTTTCCTCCCTATCGCTGCTTGAATGACTACTTCGAACATTTGTCGTGGTATTAATTTTCGAAGTTTACCACATAATTTCTTTCCCCACTCAAAAGCCTTATCGTGATGAACTATCGTCGAGAGTGCATCCACTGATTCCCCATTCAAAAGAATATCTAATTTGACTAAATCAGACTTGCGGTATTCAAGAAATTCATAATCAAGTGATGCATAACCGCGTGAGGTTGATTTTAGTTTATCATAAAAATCAAAGATAATTTCTGACAGCGGTAATTCATATCGTAAATCTGCACGCGTTGGATCAATATACGTTGTGTTTTTATAAATTCCACGTCTGTCGTTGCATAACTTCATTATATTCCCGATATACTCTGTAGGTGTTATTATCTGTGCACTGATATAGGGTTCCTCAACAAACTCAATATCTCCCATTTGAGGCATCAATGCAGGATTATCAACACGAACAATGTTACCATCTCGCTTTATAACACGGTACTCTACGTTAGGCACGGTCGTAATCAATTCTTGTTTGTACTCCCTTTCGAGGCGTTCTTGAACAATTTCCATATGAAGTAAGCCCAAGAAACCAACGCGGAAGCCAAAACCAAGAGCAACCGACGTCTCTGGTTCAAAAATAAGTGCAGCATCATTCAATCTCAATTTCTCAAGAGAATCGCGAAGCTCACCAAAATTATCTGCGTTGACGGGATACAACCCAGCAAACACCATCGGTTTTACTTCTTTATAGCCGGGCAGTGGAGCATCAGCAGGATGATCGGCGCTAGTAATTGTATCTCCCACTTTCGTGTCGTGTACATCTTTCGCCCCGGGAATTAGGTATCCAACGTTTCCAGCTGAAAGTTCTTTTGTCCTTACTCTCTGCATCTCTAAAATTCCAACTTCCTCAGCATCGAAAACTTTGTTCGTTGCGAAAAATTTAATTTTATCTTTCTCTTTCAACGTGCCTTGGAATACACGAATATAAACCACTGAACCTCTATATCCATCAAAAATAGAATCAAAGATAAGTGCTTTTAGTGGAGCATTTACATCTCCAATTGGTGGTTTAATTCGTCTAACGACTGCTTCCAAAATTTCATCAACACCGATTTTCATTTTTGCACTTGCGAGAATTATTTCCTCTTCTTTACAACCTATTAAATCCATGATCTGATGCTTGACTGAATCAATCATTGCTCCGGGCAAATCAATTTTATTTATCACTGGAATTATCTCAAGTCCTGCATCAATTGCAAGGTAAAGATTACTGATTGTTTGTGCTTCAACACCTTGTGAAGCATCAATAACAAGTAGCGCTCCTTCGCACGCAGCTAGAGAACGAGAAACTTCATAAGAGAAATCGACATGACCCGGGGTATCGATTAAATTCAACGTGTAAATTTGATTGTCTTTTGCATTGTACTTCATCTGAATAGCGTGAAGTTTAATAGTAATTCCACGTTCTTGTTCGAGTTCCATGTCATCAAGAACTTGATTGAACTTCATCTCACGTTCAGTTATCGTACCCGTCCGTTCGAGAAGTCTATCGGCTATCGTCGATTTCCCATGGTCTATGTGGGCAATTATGCAAAAATTTCTGATATGTTCCATTTTTTAATACAAGAAAAATAATCCCGCTCTTAAGACGCGGGATTTATATATAAAATATACCAAAATTTGTTAGTACTTGCAAAGTTGATATTAATATGAATTGCTCGTATATTTGACCAACAAACAATACCATAAAGGAAATCAAAATGAGAATACTAAAATATTTAGTAACACTTTTGATAATTATTTTCATTGCGGGGTGCGTCAGATCTTTATATCCTTTGTTTACCGAAGATGACTTGGTTTTTAAAGAAGAATTAATAGGTACTTGGATTGAGAAAGACGGAAAAAACACTTGGATATTTGAACGCTCCGGAGAGAAAGAGTACATACTCCATCATTATGAAGCTGAGTTTGAAGTTTCAAGTGGTTTAAAAACTCCAGGTGATACTGCCACATTTTTTGTGCAGCTGGGCAAGTTAGATAAATATTATTTCTTAGACATTTTCCCAGGCAAACCAGTTACAAAAGTAAAAAATGGATTGTACAACTTTCATCTTATTCCAGTTCACACATTCTCTCGTGTGTGGTTTAATAAAGATACATTACAACTTTCAATTCTAAATAACGACTGGTTAGAAAGAATGATTGAAAAAAATGCATTCA
>JBBIRP010000011.1:20418-22606 GCA_037441745.1 Ignavibacteriales bacterium | reverse complement strand
TCAACCTGGTTATACAAAATTGCAACAAATACTAGCATAGACTACATACGGAAGAAAAAGTTAAGTACCTTTTCCATCGATAAACCAGTAGCAATGGAAGACAGTGATTCGACATATCAACTTCCAGACTCACGATATGAACCCGATAAACACATCATCCAAAAGCAACGCTCGATGGTAATTCAAGAAGCGATTGAAAAATTGCCCGAAAAATATAAGCGTGTTATCATCCTCAGACACAATGAAGAGCGAGATTATAATGAAATAGCAAAGATACTGAAATTGCCTATTGGCACAGTTAAAGCACATATTTTCAGAGCACGCGAACTTTTAAATAGATATCTACGAAATAAAATTATGCATTATTGAAACATAGCAATCTTAGCATCGTATCGTTAAAGTAGAATTTATATGATAATTAAAAAACAAAAATATTTCTTATTCGTAATTGTTGCTTTTATTTGGATTATCACTCTTGGGTTTGTAATTAAAGGAGATAAACAATATAAAAGAGATATACCTTTTACGAACGAAAGAGAGTTGAAAGTCAATTTAGATGCAGGATTCGGAAATATCAACATTGAGCAGGGGACGTTCTCTCAAATCATCTCTTTCAATATAGACACCGATATAAAAGACGATATAGCAGATTACATTGATTACTCCATTCGTGATAGAATCGGATATCTAAATATCAGCATGAGTGAAATCTTATCTAAAGAATCTCATAAGAAAAAACATTCCTTCCGATTAAGTGGGTTTGAAGATAATAACTGGACTATGAAATTCACAGATGCAATACCAATCGCTTTTGACATTGAGCTTGGAATGGGCAAAGGTGATCTTGACTTAACAGGTTTGAAAGTAAAAGATTTAAATATATCAACTGGTGCGAGCTCTGTTATTTTGAGATTTGATAAACCAAACGATGAAGCAATTGACAACATAAACATTGAAACCGGTTTAAGTAAATTCAAAGCTTATGGATTAGGGAACGCAAATTTCGAACACCTGAAATTCCAGGGCGGCGTCGGCAGTTATATATTAGACTTTAGTGGGGATTTAAAAAAAGAAGCAGTAGTTGATATTGAAGTTGGTTTGGGATCTATTACAATTTATATTCCAAATAAAATAGGTACAAAAATATATTACGAGAAAAATTGGATTTCGTCAATTGATTTACCCGATGATTTTGAAGAAGAGGAAGAAGATAATTACTTTAGTTCCAATTATTACGACACATCCGGAAAGATAAACATGCACATCGAAGCGGGCATGGGAAGCGTCAAGATCAAGCGAAAGTAAGATTCAAATGACATTTACATCAATTCATATTATTCATTCACCAAAACGATAAAACATACCACACGAACGAAGAACTGAAAATTCAGGATTTCTCAACATAGAAATTATAGCATCTTTATAGGCGTGATCTACAGATATGCCTGTTTTTAAACTTGTATAAAACATTTCATTAAAAAATCTTCTTGCTCTACGTTCTCCATGCCACATATTTACAATAATGGTAGGTGTACCGTTTGCTAAAAAACCTAGAGGAACTAAACTCATCAGATCACCATTTGTATTCGATATATTTGCAAGGATCAAAACTCGAGGTGGAACTAAATCAAAAAGATTACCGATGGATATCTTACGATAACCAGAATTTAACTTACCATCCGAGAGGAAAATGGTAGAGTTATTCGGTACATTCTCATCAAGCTGAATTTCTGCTGAGATATGAAGTACATCATAATTGATGGTCTTCAATGATTGGAGCAATGCTGATTCATTCACTAAAATCTTAGCACTGTCGTAAAAACTACGTAGATCCATCAGCTCATACTCAACATCCCAGTCTGTTTTTCCTGGATGACCATAGCCAACGATGTTTTTAATTCCCCTATCTTCAATTTTTTTAAATAGTAAACATTTTGCCGTTGGTAAATAACATAACTCTTTCCTCTCAAAAAGGAAATCACCATGTACTTTAAGTGTATGTACTGGAAGAAAATTAAAATCATCTCCCAAAACTATAAATATTTTATCATATTTTGAAATAATTTGCTCAATCGGTGTGAGCAGCATTTCTCCGAGAACACTCGAAAGTTCATTTGCACTTTTTTCTGCTACACGCATTTTTGAATCGCTTAATAAGCGATTATATTCATCAATCTGAACTCGAAGT
>JBBIRP010000011.1:12060-20404 GCA_037441745.1 Ignavibacteriales bacterium | reverse complement strand
TGAATCTCACGCATAAATATATGAGCTGTATCTCTATTGACAGTAAGTATAAATAAATGATTTGGGAGTAAAATAAACTCGACAAGTGCCTCATGCGAAAGCAAAGAATCTTTGATTTCGTTTAGATTTATATCCACTGGAGATACAAGATATCTAAAATTCGTTTTCAACATTTTGAGTTCATCATTCATTGAATAAACATCTTCCTGAAAACTAAGACATTTTTCTTGCAGTAACCGAATTCTTTCATAACTTGCTTTATACCCCTTCGATATTTCATCTTCAATCTGATCTTTAATAAGTCGAATAGCATTATATTTCCATTGTAATTTTTGAATTAAATCGTTTAAGAAATGGTCGCATGTCTGAATTTTCATACGTATATAGAATTTTATTATTCTGCGAGATAAGAGCCGTTCATTTATCTTAAGTACCTCGTTGAAATCATTTTGCTTACAATAGTATTGCAAAACCGGTCTGTACCAATTTAATCTTTCACAATCAAGAAAAGTGTTGATGATATCCAGTTTAATATTTTGATCATATTTCAAAATTGTTTGTTCTTCAAACTTTTCTAACGCCTTACTATACAATCGAAAAATTTCTTTAGACGTATCACTTTGCTCGAGCATCCGAGCACGGAGAAATATCGCAAATGCTTCCCCCAACTTATAACCACTTTGATGAAAATTTGATTGGATATTAGAACATATTTTAATTTTAGTTGAATCTTCTTTTGAAACTTTCGGAATATTTAGTTTCCATTCAGCGGCAACTCTTATTAACATTAAACAATCTTCATATACGGGATCATCGAGTCCCTTCATAATCGTTAACGCATCATTGAAATAGCGACGAGCATCATCATAATGCTCATCCCGATATGCCAAGCATCCAAGAGAGGTTAAAATATCAGCTTGAAGAATTTTGTCAAATTGTTTATCCATATTACCAAGAGCTGTCGCAAAAGCACTGAAAGCATCACGATAACGACCCGATCTTATATTTAAATGCCCCCAAATAGAAAATACCCTTACAACCTTTTCAGGATAATTAGAGTTTTCAGATTGAAATTTAAACTTCTCAAACAATTCGGTAGCTTTAGGGTGTTTCTGATTTAACTCATATGCTGTTATTTGTTTTGCAAGCAGGTCATATTTATACTGTGATTTATAGAATACACTATCAAGCCAAATTAGTTCTTCCAGTACTTGAATCTCCTCATCATAATCCCCCGCAAGATGATGAGATTCGGCTATGCATAATAATGCATTAAAAACATCAGCGGTATCAGAAAGAACTTTTGCTGTTGCCACTGAATTCTCTGCAATTACAATAGCTTCAGATGTTTGTCCTAAAGAGTTGTAGAAATTGGATAATTCAATCTCAACCCTGCGAACTTTTTTCTTCTCACCAAGTTTATTAAACATGTACAATGCTTGACGATAGCTTGTTATAGCACTATCATATTCTCCAATCGAACGCTGACATCGAGCTAGAGATAAAAACACTTTACCTACAGAAGAATCTGACGATAAATCTTTAAATAAGGTTATCGCATCTTTATATAATGAAATTGCTTTATTAAATTCATTATTGGTTTCTGAAATTTTAGCTAAAGAAAATAAACGCTCAGCTTCTTCAAGCTCTTTTTCTTGACTCTTCGAACAACCGTTCAGAACAATGATCGGTATAAATAGCACAAAGAATAATTTTTTATCTATTACCTTCATAAATTTTCGTTGAAATATAGAAAAGTATAGGTTAAGAAACAACCTGAATTTGATTTCTTTAAAGATTTCATTAACTTTGCTTGAATTATAATGTTATTTATATTGACGATAATCACTTAAACTCAGAAAGGTATTGACAATATCAAATTCATTTATTAATATTAACCAATTAAATGGAGCAAATATAGAAATGAAAATTACAAAATTATTCGTTTATAGCTCAATTATTGGGCTATTATTTACAAACCAACCAATTCAAGCGCAAAATCAGCTTGAGGATGCAATTAAACAATTAACAGGAGATAATGTTAAGGGTTATATTCAACCCTTTGTCACGGCAATGGGTGCAAATCTCAATAGTGGTCTGTATCATTCAGCTGATATTAGTGAGATTGGACTAACTTTTAGAATTGACCTGATTGGAATGGGAACACTGATCGGTGATGCAGAAAAAAAGTATAGAGCTAAAAATCCCTTTGATGGCTCTGAAGTTGAAACCGCAACTTTATATGGTGAACAGGGTGCAATTGTTAGATTAGATTCGCTTACAGAATACCATTTTCAGAACGGTCAAATTAAAGCTAATATTTTGCCTTTCTTCCTCCCTCAACTGACAATCGGGGATATTTTTGGGACACAAGCTATAATCCGTTATGTTCCAATCCCAGAAGTAAATAAGGTACCAAAAATAAACATTTTCGGTATTGGAGCAAGACATTGCGTCGGTCGTTATTTACCAGTTATACCCGTGAATTTATCAGCAAGTATTTTCTATCAATCATTAAGTATCGGAAATCTTTTTGATGCATCCACGTTTTCGATAGGGGCACAGGTAAGTAAATCATTTGCTGTACTAACACTCTATGGTGGATTACAATATGAAAACATTTCAATGGACGTTACATACGATTTTGCCGGACAGATACCTGGCCTAATAAATAGAGGAGAGAAGATCTCCGTAAGTATGAATGGGGAAAATCATTTTAGAGGAACTGCAGGATTAAACATTAATCTTGCAATTTTAAACATTTTCGCTGACATAAATATTGGTACATCAACGGTTATAAGTGGCGGAATTGGTTTTGGATTCTAGAAAATAATTTATTTAAACATTTAAGGAATTTTCAATATGACAAATATAAAATATTCTATATTTCTAGTAGCTTTAATTATTTCAACATTTCTATTAGGATGTGAATTAACCAAGTTTCCTTTGGTACTCGATAGTTCTATTGCAGGAAGTATGCCAGTAAATATTATTACACCAGTTACTCAGTACAATGATTCAATTCAAATTACTATAAATGGCATAAAAGAGGTAACTGAAGAAACTATTGATTCACTAAAATTATACAACATAACATTAACTATTGAGAATCTATCTCCGAGTGATGCCTCCGTCTCAGGAAATGTCACTGTTGATGGAAATTTGTTATTGACATTCACTAACATGAACTTGTCACAGTTCAACAAGGAAAGATCTATCTTTGATAAGAATCTTAATGGCTTCCAATACCATTACAGTGGAGTGCAGCATCTAATGCAAACAATCAAACAAATAACTGACACACAATATACTAAAAATATTACGATTAAATTATCGATGGGAACTATAAGTAACCCCATTAGTTTTATTTTGAAGGTAAAAATTTACGCACAAGTTTTCGCTGGGACTGATTAATCGGCACATAAACAGAGCCACAAAGAGCCTCCGATATTGGAGGCTTTTTTATTTTTATTTGATCATCTTCTTAATAAACCCTGGTCTATTTGTTATAACAGCATCAATGCCAAATCGCATTCCACGCTTGAAGCGACGTTTAGTATTGATCGTATACTCACCAACGAATAATCCATTATCATGTGATAGCTCGACAAACCTTTTCCTTAAATTTACTCCATTCAATATAATATATTGCACACTAAGATCATGTGCTAACATTATTTGAGAACGCAGCAAATGAGATAAGGGGTTATAAATTAACCCCAAGGGTATTTTTGAATCGATTATTCTTGCACGTTTTAAGTATTTTTCACTGAAAGATGTGATCAACACACTATCCATTAATGAAAACTTACGAACGATTTCCAAACATCGATCGACAATAAAGAAGTTATCACCATTAGATTTTATTTCGATATTAATACCAACCTTTCCATTAAGCAATGAAAGCGATTCTTCTAAAGTTGGAATTTTTTCGGAGGAGAATTTTTCTTTAAACCAGCTTCCCGCTGATAACTTTTTCAACTGAGATAGTGAATGTTCATTTATCATACCTTGCCCATCAGTAGTTCGGTCTACCCGATTATCATGAATAACTACGATATGTTTATCTTTGGTAAGGTGAATATCGAATTCAACCGCATCAGCCTTGTCATGTATCGCTCTTTCAAAAGCAGCAAGTGTATTTTCAGGTGCGGAATTTGAAGAGCCACGGTGTGCAACAATAATCGGCAGTTGTGGAGGACGTAACCATGAAAATTTCATATGTGGTTGATGACAGCTAAAATTTCATTAGTAACCTCTTCGACCGAACCCTGTGCATTAATAACACGAAGTAAACCCAAATGTTGATAATATTCCTTCAAAGGTTCGGTCTGATCATGATAAACCTTTAACCTTTTTAAAATTGTTTCGGGTTTATCGTCATCTCGTTGGTATAACGTTTCGCCACAGGATGGACAATAAGTATCTTTTTTAGTCTCATTGGTATTAAAGTTGTAAATATTACCACATTTTGCACATATGAATCGGTTGCCTAATCGTTTTAAAATTTCCTTCTCGTCGATCTCCATACATAGAACATAATCGATTTTTAACCCAAGTTGATCTAAAAGTAGAGATAATCCTTCAGCTTGTGGAATTGTTCTGGGGAATCCATCGAGGATGAAGCCATTCTTGCATTTTTCTGATTTCAAAACATCACTAATTAATTCAATCATAATTGGATCTGGTACAAGCTTACCAGCTTCTAAAATTTCTTTTGCTTTTATTCCAACAGCTGTACTTTTGGCAACTGCTTCCCTCAGAATATCGCCTGTTGAAATATGGGTTATCATTAATTTATCCGAGAGTATTTTGGCTTGGGTACCTTTTCCAACTCCAGGAGGTCCAAAAAGAATTAATCGCATTTCTTCATCCCTAATTGTTAACTTTATTCATACTTTTTATTTTTTGGATAGCTTCATTTATATCGTTTATAACACGACTATCTTGTTCTTCATTTAAAATCTTTTTTAATGGCTCTAAAGCTCGTAAATCTCCAATTTCACCTAACGAACTTATTACTGTTCGTCGGACTGCAAAGTTTGGATCGTGAATCATTTTTAAAATATTATAGAAAACATCGTCACGTTGCCCCCAACCCGAAGTTAAAATTTTGATAGCTTGAATGCGAATGTTTTGATCAACACCATATTTTGTTTGAGAGAAAATCGTGTTCAATGCATCCTCATCATTTCTTTCCGATAATGATTCCAAAGCTGTCCGACGAATAATTTCGCCATGCGAGTTACGTTGAATAGCTTCTTTAAGATACATCTTCTGATTAGCACTATCAATTTTCATCAACGAGCGTAAAGCAGATGCAACCACAAAATAACTTGAATCACTTTTGAATGCATATTTTAATGTATTAATCACTTTCTCACCTTTGAAATTGCCCAACACACCGACGCATGCTGATCGAACTCTTGAATCTTGATCACCATATGCACGTAATAATGTTTCGGTTATTTCGGATCTCTTTACCTCCCCCAATGCCAAAACTGCTTCTTGCCTAACAGCCCAGAAAGGATCATCAAGGGCTGCCTTTGATAATGAGAGGAGCACGTTCGTTGAATCTTGATACCAATGAAGTTCATCAATAGCCATAAGTCTATCAACACCATCATCAGCATGTTCCAATTGAAATATCCATTCATTTACCGTTTTTTCTTGATTTACTTTTTTCAGAATCTTGCTTCCTTTGTCGAATATCACAAGGTCTGGTTGCCTGTATGATGGAAATGAAAAAGTTTCCTCTGCTCTTTCTACCATCACTCTGTACGTTTCCGGAATACCGTTAGTCCATACTTGAATATCAATTGGTGTTTTGAAAATTCCAGTTAGCGAATCAATTTTTTGTGTCTGTTTTATTGTAACATAAACTTTTTGAGAAGACTTATCCCATTTAGTTACTACATTAAACGTCGGACAACCAGACTTATAGACCCATTGATCAAAAAACCAGTAAAGATTATACCCAGTTGCTTCCTCTATTGCAACTTTAAAATCATTTGTTTCAACACACTGGAATGCATATTTATTAACATAATGATTTACCGCCTTCCAAAACAACCCATCTCCAAGAAAGTACCTAAGCATATTTAATACAACAGCTCCCTTACCATAGATTCTTGTATCAAATAAATCCATGGGATAATTGTATTTATTACAAACCATAGGACGTCTTTTTTCATCTTGATCAATGTTCCGTAATACGATTTGAGCATCAAGTATCTCCTTAGCAGCGTCGTCTTTACCCAGGTCGAACTCTCTGAATAAATTTTCGAAATATGTGGCAAAACCCTCATTGAGCCACGCATGTGACCAATCTTTGCATGTCAGCAAATCACCGAACCATTGATGTGCAAGCTCATGAGCAACAAGGCCATCGCTGCTGTAATCTAAATGTGCTCGTGAATCGTGAATAGTGTAATCTGTGAGTGTCACGATGCTGACATTTTCCATCCCACCGTAAATAAAATCCGAAACCACCGCTTGGCCAAATTTTTCCCATGGATATGGATAGCCTATTTTTTGTGAGAAGAACTTTATCATCTTTGGAGTTTTACCAAAAGAACGATACACATCAGCTTGCTGATGTTTATAAACGTAGTTACTAATTGGTACATTATCAGAAGAATCTTTTAATTCAACATATTCTCCAATAATCAGCGAAATTAAATACGAAGGATGTGTTTTGCCCTCGAACCAATGATACGTAGCAGTCTTGTTATTTTTATCTTTCTTAATTTCAATTAATTTCCCATTACTGATAGCTGTGTATTTGTCGTCGACGGTAACTATCATTTCGCTTGTTGATCGATCATTGGGAAAGTCGTAACAAGGGAACCAATAATGATTATCCTCCGCCGCACCTTGCGACCAAACTTGATATTGCTTGTTCGGATACCCACTATCGGGGATGATGAAGTATAGACCTTTTTTAGGAGATTTAACAGAATAAGAAATTGTTATGCTTAATGTATCAGTAAAATTGTATATTTTATCTAACCTAACAAAAAGTGTATCTTTTCTATGTTCATAATCTAAGTGCTTCATACCGAGACGGAGATTTTTAATTTCCATTTCTCCGGCATCGAACTGAATTTCATCTGTACTCATTCGGAGGGGAACAAGTTTTATGTTAACATCACCAATGCAAGTTTTATTTTTTATATCTACAGCTATATTCAATTTATAGTGAAGTACATCATAGGTACGATCGCGAGTAAAATGTTCAGGAGCGTTTTGTGTATATGATGGTTTAACAAATATCAGAAAAATTATTATAAAAAATATAGGTTTCATAAAACCTTCGATGATAATATTTCGATTCCCCTCGTTGAATATAAGTTGTTTAAGATTCTATTTCGTTTGTTTATTTTGATTGCAAGTTGCCCGCATGCGGCATTAATGTCTGCTCCTGCACTACTGCGGATGAACACAGTCATGTGAGCGGTCCGAAGTTTTTGTGCAAATATTTCTATTTTCCCTGGCAGAGTTGGTTTTAATTCTTCATATATTAGAGGATCAAGAGCGTTAGTTTTATGAAATGGAATAATATTAATTTTGCACGGAATTCTTCTCGATAGTTTTATAAGTAAATTAACATCCTCATCTCGATCATTCACACCATCAAAAAGAATGTATTCAAAGGTGGGCCTAAGTTTTGTTTTCCGATAATAATATTCAACCGTATCAAGTAAATCGTTTATTTTAAATTTTCTTGCAATCGGCATCAATGATGAACGTATTTTCTGATCCAGCGAGTGTAGTGAGATAGCCAACTTCATCTTCCGATTTTCATCTGCTAAGCGTTCGATTTCCGGAATCAAGCCAATGGTCGAAAGTGTAATTCTCCTTGCTGCAATTGACATCCCTGTTGTTATAACTTCAATAGATTTCATCACGTTGTTATAATTCATCAGCGGTTCACCCATTCCCATAAAGACAAGATTAGTAATTCGCTTACCAGTGAACTTTTTAACTTGTAATAATTGATCAATTATTTCGCCCGTAGTTAGATTGCGAAAGAAACCCATTGTTCCTGTTGCACAAAATTTGCAGGCAAGCGGGCATCCGACTTGTGTAGAGACACATAGTGTCAGTCGTTTTTGATTTTCCTCATATTTTGCTTCAGGATTTACGAACGCAGTACGAGGTGGTATAATGACACTTTCAATTTTCTTACCATCTTCCAGTTCAAAAAGAAATTTACTAGTTCCATCAACTGATTTCTGAACGCTGATAATTTTTATAGAACTAATAGCTGAAAGACCTGATAATTTTTCCCTCAATTTCTTTGCAAGAGAGCTCATTTCATTAAAGGAAGATACCCCTTTGT